>NZ_JBDPMC010000026.1:0-90936 GCF_039871625.1 Micromonospora sp. B11E3
GCAACAAAAGTGTTGCCAAAGGAATCCACACCAGCCGAACCAAAGCTCGACCAGCGCGGGGGTAAATCATAATTGGCACTGGCTTATCAAGCACCCTGTTGAGTTCTCAAAGAACAACCACACACCAACCAGAAACCCACCATCAGGAGGACCACCAGCCGGGGCATTTCGTCCCGTGACCCGCCGCTCTCGCGCCGGGCACTTTTACTACGTTACCTCACCGTCTCAGCCGTGTCAAACCGTGTATCCCGGTCTGTCGTGCTTTGTACGGGTACCGCGCCGGCGATCGCAGGCAGCGGCAAACCGCTGTCGTGATCATCGGATTTGGCAGGCCGGCCGCTGCGGTCTCCCGCCAGCTCGCCCGGGGCCCTGCCGATCGTCGAGCTTACCCGGTCGGTTCCGCCGCTCCAAATCCGCCTCGCGGCAGATCCAGGGGCACCGCCCGATCCGACTCCGACGGCGTACAGCCCGTCAGACCCGGAAGCCCTTCCCGCGCTCCGGCCTCCAGGACTTTCGCCCCGTTTCGTCCGTTCCGCGCTGGCAGAGAGAAAGTTACGCGCCCGGGGAGTTGATCGTCAAATCCGGGGGCCGCGTCCCCGGTCACACCATCTACGCCTAAAGATGTGCCCAGCTCAGGAGGGTTTCCGATCAACTCCGGCGCCGGCCGGCGGCCCGCAGGCCCAGGATCCCAAGGACGCCGACCGCGGTGCCGATGGCCAGGGACGCCGCGATCAGCAGGGCGTGGATCCACAGGAAACCGGTCGGGGCCCCCTCGCCCGACGTCCCGCCCGCCCAGGAGCGCGGGTCGTCCCAGATCGCCAGGGCGAACCGGGGCCAGATCAGCCAGGTCCAGATGCCGACCCCGACCAGGAAAGCGGCCCATCCGCGTGACAGCACCATGACTGGCGAGTATGCCAGCGGCGCCGACGCGGAGGCTTGCTGACCGACGCGGGACGGGATCCGTCGCCGCAGGTCAGGCCCCACGCGGCCATGCACATCCGGCCACGTTCCGGCCCCGGCGGCGCCACCGGCCACCCACAAGCACCCCCAGACCGGGCATTCGACGCGAACGGGCACACCCGCACGAGCTTGATCCACTCGATGTCGCCGACATGGCGGAGATCCCGGCACCCGAACACCACCATGTCCCCGACATGAAGACGATCGTGCCGACGCCCCCACTCTCCAGGACCGTGGCCCGGACCGGCCGGGGCCGCGAACGCGGGTTCCCCCTGGTCGACCCGGCGGGCTCACCGGACGACGGCCGGGACAGCTACGGTGGAGGCATGGCCCGGCTGTGCACCTGTGCGCCCGAGGCCGTCGATCCGGTCGACGGCCGTTCGGTGGGCGCTGCGCCGGCCATGTCGGCCGGCTCCGGCTACGGCCGTGAGCACACCCTGGACGTCCTGCGTGCCGGCGGGCTGCGGTTCCGCGACGGCGGGCGATGGCGCCCGGCTCTCGTCTGACGAGCCGATCCACCTGACCTCGGGGGCGATCTCCGCCCCGGTCAGCGCGCGCCCGCGCGTCCCCCACGCTTCCTTCCAGGCACACGAAAGGCGTACCACCATGTCCGCAGTACGGATGCTCACCGGCGACCGCCCGACCGGGCGGCTGCACCTCGGCCACTACGTCGGCAGCATCGCCAACCGGGTGCGACTGCACCAGCGGTACGAGAGCTTCTTCATCATCGCCGACCTGCACATGCTGACCACCCGCAACACCCGCGAGGACATCGACCGGGTCTCCCACAACGCCCGGGAGATGGTGACCGACATCCTCGCCGCCGGGGTGGACCCCGCCCGGGCGACGTTCTACCTGCAGTCGGCCATCCCCGAGGTGGGCGACCTGAACACCCTGTTCCAGAACCTGGTGACCGTGCCCCGCCTGGAGCGGGTGCCCTCGCTGAAGGACATGGCGCGCGCCGCCGGGAAGGACGAGATGCCGTACGGGCTGCTCGGTTACCCCGTTCTCCAGGCGGCCGACATCCTCTGCGTCAAGGGGCAGGTCGTGCCGGTCGGGAAGGACAACGCGCCGCACGTCGAGGTGACGCGGGAGATCGCCCGCCGGTTCAACCACCTGTACGGGGAGGTCTTTCCCGTGCCGGAGCTGATCGCCGCGGAGACGCCGACGCTGGTGGGAACGGACGGTCAGGCCAAGATGAGCAAGAGCCTGGGTAACGCGATCTCGCTCTCCGACGACGCGGCGACCGTCCGCCGGGCGGTGATGGGCATGTACACCGACCCGAACCGGGTCCGCGCCGACGTCCCGGGCACGGTGGAGGGTAATCCCGTCTTCACGTACCACGACGTGTTCAACCCGGACCGGGCGCAGGTGGCGGAGCTGAAGGAGCGATACCGGGCCGGCCGGGTCGGGGACGTGGAGGTCAAGGAGAAGCTGGCGGTGGCGCTGAACCGGTTCCTGGACCCGATCCGGGAGCGCCGGGCGCGGATCGAGGCGGACCGCGGCATGGTGGACCAGCTCATCGTCGACGGGACCGAGCGGACCCGGGCCGAGGTGCGGCGCACCCTGGTCGAGGTCCGCCGGGCGATGGGGCTGACCGGCGCGTACCAGCAGGTCCGGCGGCGGGCGGAGCGGGCCCGTCGGTCCGCCGCCGCGCCGGCCTGACCGGCGTACGGCGGTCTCGGCGAAGGTGCCGACCGGTCCGGACGGGCGTGGCCCGCGCCCGGGCCGGTCGGCTACGCTGCCGGCGTGACCAGTTGCGGCGACCACGCCACCGCCGGCGCGCCCCAGGGCGCCCTGGCCGGGTCGGTGCGCCGCGAGCGACGCCGGGCTCGTTCGAGCCCCCGTCGACGCTGAGCTGACGCACGTCCTCCTGCGACCGGCGGATCGAGCCGCCGGTCCCGCCCGATCGACACCTCGGTCCGTCCGGAGTCCCCATCCGGCGACCCGCCCGACGCGGGTCCGAGCGAGATCGGCGTACCCATGGATCTGGAGCAGTTGCTGGCCGACCGGCTGGCACCCGCGTTCGCGACGGTGACCGGCGGTCCGGTCGACCCGGCGGTGCGGCGCTCGACGCGCGCGGACTACCAGTCCGACGCGGCGCTGGCGCTGGCCCGGCGGGTCGGCCGTCCGCCGCGGGAGATCGCGGCCGAGGTGCTGGACCGGGCGGCGCTGGCCGACCTGTGCGCGGCGGCGGAGGTGTCGGGGCCGGGCTTCATCAACCTCACCGTGTCCGACGGAGCCCTGGCCGCGGCCGTGGTCGCGCCGGCGGGCGGAGCCGTTCGGGTACGACGGCGCGTTCCTCGACGCGGACGACGCGTCGCCGCTGCCCGCCGCCGGCCCGGCCGCGGTGCCCCTCGGGGACCCGGCGGAGCGGGCGCTGGTGTTCGCGCTGCTCGGGTTCGCCCCGGTGGTGGCGGAGGTGGAGCGGACGTTGGAGTTCCACCACTTGGCCGGCCACCTGCACCGGGTGGCGGCGGCGTTCAGCGCGTTCTACGAGCGCTGCCCGGTGCTGCGCGTCGAGGAGCCGGTCCGCGGCGGGCGGCTGCTGCTGTGCGGGCTGACGGCCCGGGTGCTCCGGCGGGGCCTGCACCTGCTCGGCATCCGTACCCCGGAACGGTTGTGAGCCCCGAACGCGGGATCCATCCGACGGAGGGGCCGTCGTTCTCGCCCGGGACGTTCACGGGCCGCGCCCGCCCGGCGGTACCCGTCAGGGCCGCCGGGCCGGTAGGTTCGGTCGACATGCTTCCGTTCTTCGATCGAGGGAGCCGGGTCCGTGTCGCACGTCGAGAAGATCACCGGTGAGCTGCGGGCGCTGACGACCGGCGTCGAACGGGCGCAGGGGCTGGCCGCCGCCGCCCGTCAGCAGGCGCAGGAGGTGGCGCTGCGGGCCGCCGGTGCCGGCTTCGCCGCCGTGGCGGCGGGCGTCGCGCGGGTGCAGGGCGCGATCTCCGAGATCCAGGACGGCCTGGGCGGGCTGGCCACGTCGATCGGCGCGGCGACGAAGACGACCGCCTCCGTACCCCAGCAGGCGACGCCGCAGGAGACGATCACCGGGCTGACGCCGGTGCTGGACGCCGTCGACGGCGCCCGCGACGCCACTGCCAGGGTCATCGACCAGGTCGGCGAGGCCCAGCGGCTCGCCACCCTGGTCCTCCAGGGCGGGCAGCCCGGCCCGATGCTGGCCGGGCTGGAGAGTGTCAAGCAGGTCCTGACGATGGTGCTCCAGCGGACCGGCGCCGCCCGGCAGTCCGTGGAGGCGGCGATCGCCGAGGCGCGCCGGCTGGGATCGGACGCCTGACCGGGGCGGGCCGCCCGGGGCCGGACGCCTGACCGGGGCGGGCCGCCCGGGGCCGGACGCGTGGCCGGGGCGGGCCGTCCGGTGTCGACCGCCCGCCCCGGCCACCGGCAACGAAGCCGGACGCCGCCTGACGCCCGACGCCGTCAGGCGGGAACGACGGAGAGGTGGGGGCCGGCCGGCGACGCCGTCCCGGCCAGGCTCAGCAGGGTCTGCCCGGTGGCGTCGTCGATCACGGCGACCCGTACGGCGTCCGGCTGCTGGTCGGCCAGCGGCACGGCGAACACCGCGGTCGCCGGGCGACCCTGATAGCGCGCGGCGTGCCCGACGAAGCGCCACTCGCCGTCGTCCCAGTGTTCCTGCACGTCGGAGCGGAGCAGTGGCACCACGCGCCGGTAGGCCTCGCTGAGCTGGAGCTGTTGCACGCTGGCGAGCAGCGGCACGCCGGAGCCGCCGCGCAGCGGGTGGGTCAGCCGGACACGCAGCTGTCGCAGCGGCAGCAGCCACCTGCGGTCCAGTTCCGGCGAGAGCGCCACCACGGCCGCCAGCTCGGCGACCAGCACGGCGCCGCCGGCCAGGGGCCGGTCGGCGAGCCCGGCGGTCCAGCCGTCGGAGGCCGCCCAGGCGAGGGCGCCCGCCACCACCAGCAGCCCGGCCCGGGCGATGCTGCGGCCGGAGACGGGGGTCGTCTGGGCGCTCAGGCAGCCGCAGGAGGAGGTCGGCGCGACGCGGCGGGCGTACGTGAGGTAGCCGAGGAAGCCGACGGCCAGCGCGGTCGCGGCGACCGCCTCCAGCCGAAGCACCGGCGGCAGCAGGAGCAGCGCGCCGAGGGTCAGCTCGACGCCGCCCAGCAGCCGGTACGCGGGCAGCGCCCGGCTCTGCCCGATCAGCCGGGTGAGCGCCGACCGGTTGGCGATCTCGGCGGCGTGCCGGCTGAACAGCTTGACGCGCGCGGACCAGATCAGCACCGCACCGACGACCAGCGGTTGCAGCGCCGCGAGCACTTCGATCATGGGGTTCCTCCCTGGGTTGTGCGGTGGGTGCGTCCCGGGCGGCGCGCGGTCGCGTACCGCCCGGGACGCGCCGGTCAGGCGGCGGCGTAGACGGTGGCGATGTCGATCTCGTTGGTGTCCGGGTGCCAGGCACCGAGCACCTGGACGTGCCGGCCGACCTTCAGCAGCGACAGGTCGCTGACAGCGGGGGTGCCGTTGTAGACCGCGGCCGAGCGGCCCGCCACGACGTGCGCGACGATGCGCTGCCCCTTGTGGTCGAGGTACAGCACGTTGCGGCCGACCGATTGGATGTGCGCGTGCAGGTTGACGATGTTGACCCACACGGAGTCCGCGGCGAGCGTGCCGTCGGGCAGGCGGACGCCCCGGGCGTAGAGCCCGTCGCCGACGGCCACCTTGTCGAACGTCGTCGGGTGCAGCTTCCAGATGCTCGTGCCGTCGGTGATCCGGATCGAGTGCAGCACCGTGTCCGAGCCGGTGACGATCAGCATGTTGCCGGAGATCTTGCTGATCCGGCCCTCGGCGAAGTTCGGGTCCGGCGCGCCGGGCTCGACGGCGAGTGCCTCGGCGGCGAAGGCCGCCTCGGGGGCGAGCGAGCCGAGGCCGGTCGCGGCGACCACCCCGCCGAGGGCGGCGGTGGCGAGCAGGCGGCGGCGGTCCAGAGTCTGGTTCATGTGATGGCCCTCCCGTTCAGACCGTGTCGACCAGGCAGGGCCGGAGCCCGACGGAGAGGCTGGC
The DNA here is from genome assembly GCF_039871625.1 of Micromonospora sp. B11E3. Lineage (NCBI taxonomy): Bacteria > Bacillati > Actinomycetota > Actinomycetes > Micromonosporales > Micromonosporaceae > Micromonospora > Micromonospora sp. B11E3. The sequence continues at coordinate 6,007 of NZ_JBDPMC010000026.1, forward strand.
GATCGCGCTGTACGCCGCGGGCGTCAGGTCGATGATCCGGTTGCTGCCGCAGGCCGAGCCGCAGCAGGTGCGCTCGCCGCAGAACAGGTCCGTCTGCGGGCCGCAGTCGGCGATGAGGGTGCCGATCTTGGCGCCGTTGCAGAGGTTGGTGGTGTAGTGCCGGAACCCGCAGCCGCGCCGGCTCATCCCGGTGATTCCGCAGGCGTCCGGGCGGGTGATGGACAGGCACGCGTCCGAGGTGTTCGGCCAGGCGTGCTGGTAGTTGGCGGACTTGCAGGTGCCGCAGGCGCCACCGCCGTAGGTCCCGCAGGGACCCCAGGCGGTGCCGCAGCAGAACCACGACACCTCGCCTCTCAGACCCGCCATGGGTACCTCCCCTCCAAGGTTGGGGATCGACAGCGATAACTGTCGATATAGACGGGGATTGTTGTGTCGCAGACCACCAAAGTCAACGGATAGATCGGTATCCGTCCATATATAGGCCCTCGTGGCGCCGCCTGTGGCGCACGGCGGCGGCGGGCAGAACGCCATGAACCGGGACGCTGCACCCCTGGGCAGCGCCACTTGGCCCGCACCGGACTACCGTGCGGCCATGCCGATCCATCCCGATCCGCAGGACGCCACGAACGCCGGGCACCCCGGCAGCGCGCTGCTCCGCGCGGCAGACGACGGCACCCCGCTCGCCCGCGTACGTCTGGAGCCCGCGGCCGCCGAGGTGCGACCGCTGGCCGGGGCATCCCCGGAACGGGTGGCCGCCGAGGCCCGCCGGGACCTCGCCGGGCTGCGCCTGGACACGCCGGACGAGCGGCTCGCGACCGCCCTGGCGGCCGGTGGCCTGCACGTGCACCGGGCCGCCACCGAGTTGCGCCACGACCTGGTGGACCTGCCGGCGCCGGCCCCGTTGCCGCCCGGCTGGTCCCTGGCCCCGCCCGGCTGGGACGAGGACCTGCGCGACGCGCTCGTGGCGGCGTACGGACCCGAGCATCCGGACGGCGCCTGGCGCGACGACCACACGGCCCAGGTGCGGGCGATGTTCGACAACTCCGACCCGTTCTCGCCACTGCTGCCCGCCTCGGCCCGCGCGCTCGGGCCGGACGGACGGAGCGCCGCCCACGTCCTGTCGGCCGGCCCCGGACCGTGGCGTGACGAGCCCTGCGGCTGGGTCGTCAACCTCGGCGTCGCGCCACGGGCGCAGGGCCGGGGACTGGGCCGGGCCCTGCTCAGCCACGCGCTGCACGGCACCCGGACGGCCGGCCTGCCCGCGCTCGGCCTCTCGGTCGCCGACGGCAACCCCGCCCGCCGGCTGTACGACGCCGCCGGCTTCCGGCCGGTCAGCCGGATGTTCTCCGTGCGGTTGCCGTCGATGGTCGGCCCGCCCGAGGCGCCGGCGTAGGCGGACCCGCCGCGGATCCGGCACGTCGTCCCCGGTCCGGCGACGGTCCACAGCAGACCGGGCAAACCCGCCCTGGCCAGTGCCGACGATAGGTCCAATCCGGCTGCGGCTATGGCGGGTAGTGCTAGACCGGACAGACCGGTAGGGTTGCGCCCACATCGCCGTCGGCCGGCTGGACCCGGCCGCTGGTGCCTTGTGGGCTGCCCATGATTGGAATTCAACTTGGCGCACGAACAGGCCGACCGCGAAAACAGAGACCGTGATTCGGACGAGCACGGCCAGCCAACGGCGTCGAACCCGCGTCGCGGTCAACAGAAATCCCTCAAGCGGCGGGTCATCCGGCTCGTGCTCATCCCCAGTGTCGTCGCCCTGGTCATGTGGCTCGTCGCGTCCGGATACCTGCTCTTCCAGGGCTTCTACAACCGAGAGGTCGCCAACAGCGTCCGCCAGGTGTCGATTCCGGCGGTCTCCGCGCTGGCCTCGATCCAGCAGGAACGACGGCTGAGCGTCGCCTACCTGGCCCAACCTTCGCGGGACCTGCAGAAGCTGCTCGACCAGCGACAGCAGACGGACGAGCGGGTCGCGGCGATGCGCGCCGCCGCCGAGTCGGCGCTTGCCAACGCCCCGCAGTCGATCCTGAAGCGGTGGAAGGGGCTGGCGGGCCATCTGAACGAGCTGCCGGGCGTACGGAGCACCGTCGACTCCCGGTCGGCCGACCGGCAGAACGTGTACGACTTCTACAACGAGCTGCTCGACGCCGCGACCGGGCTCTTCGACACCCAGGCCCGGATCGTCCCCGACGTCGCGGCGACCCAGGGCGGCATCGCGGCGACCGAGACCTTCCGCGCCAGCGACCTGATGTCCCGGGCCGGGTCGACCATCGACAGCGCCTTCGGCGCCCGTACGTTCAGCGAGCAGGACTACCTCAACTTCGTGAGCCTGGTGGGCGCCTACCACTCCAGCCTGGCCAACGTGGCACCGCACCTGCAGCCGGAGGCGCGCGAACGCCACGCGGCGATCACGGCGGGTGACCCCTGGAAGCAGCTGACCGCCGCGGAGAACGCGCTCATCGCCGCCGGCCCGTGGCGGGACGGCGTACCCCGGGCGCTGCCGTTCACCAGGACCCAGTGGGACACGCTCACGACTCAGGTCTCCGACGAGCTGATCAACCTGACCATCGAGCAGGCCGACAAGGTCTCGGCGGAGACCCTCCGCACGGGCAACGGGCAGCTGCTGACCGCGTCCCTGGGCAGCCTCCTGGCGTTGTCCATCGCAATCACCGCGATCCTGTGGGCGATCCGCCAGTCGCGGATCCTGGTGGACCGCGCGCTGTCCGTCCGGCTGGCGCAGCTGGGCAGGGACGCCGCCGCGATGGTGGACGAGCAACTGCCCGCGATGATGGAACGCCTGCGACGGCGGGAGAAGGTCGACGTCACGGTCGAACTTCCCATGCAGGACTACGGCAGCGACGAGATCGGCCGGGTCGCGGAGGTCATCAACAGGTCGCTGCAGGCGGCGGCGGGCGCGGCCGTCGACGAGGCGAAGACCCGGGCGGCCGGTGTCGCCATGCTGATGGGTGTCGCCCGCCGGCCCCAGCGGCCCCTGCAGCGCGGCCTGAAGGTCATCGAGGACCTGCAGAACCGGATCGGCGACGAGAAGCTGCTGACGGAGCTGTTCGACATCAACCACCAGCTCACCCAGACCCGGCGCTTCCTGGAGAACCTGGTCATCCTGGCCGGTGGCCAGATCGGCCGGCGTTTCCAGAACCCCGTCCCGGTACGCCGGGTGATGCTGGCGGCGTTCGCCGAGGCCCAGCACTACCAGCGGATCACCCTGCGTAACGCGCCGGACGTGGCGATCGTGGGGCCCGCCGTCGCCGGGACCATCCACCTGCTGGCCGAGCTGCTGGACAACGCGCTCGCGTTCTCCCCGCCCGAGACGACGGTCTGGGTGAACTGCGTCGAGGTCAAGAACGGCGTCGCCGTCGAGATCGAGGACGCCGGCGTGGGCATGAAGCCGGAGTCTCTGGAGCGCGCGAACGAGCTGCTGGCCACCGCGCCCACGCCGGACGTGACGGCGCTGAAGGACGGCGCGCAGGTCGGTCTGCACGTGGTCGCGGAGCTGGCCAAGCGGGAGGGCATCCAGGTCAGCCTCCGCGCGTCGGCCTACGGCGGTCTGCTCTCGATCGTGCTCCTGCCGGATCGGGTGCTCGCCGCCGAGCCGGTGGCCCCGGACCTGGACCGCACGGACCCCGGCATCAGGCTGCCGGTGACCGCCGCGTCGGCGGCGCTGGCCGGTGGTGGTCAGCCGGGCGGGCGACCCGCTGGCGGCGGTGGTGTCGCGACGGCCGTCCCGCCCCAGTCGGCCCGGCCGCTGACCCGGCCCCAGATCGACCGACCGCACCGCGTGGGGGGCATGATGAGCGACTCCCAACCGACGAAGAACACCACGGCCGTCCCGCCCCGGCAGCCGCAGGCCCCCGTCCCGCCCGGCCTCGGTGGCGGCACGCTCGGCCTCGGCACCCCGCCGCCCGGCGGCATGGCGGCACCCGGCCTCGGCATCGGCAGGACCGCGCACCCGGGCAACGGCAGGGCCACGCTCGGCAACGGCACCCCGGACCACGGTGGCAACGGCACGCCCGGCCTCGGTGGCAACAACATTCCGGGCCTCGGCGGGGGCTCGGCCATTCCCGGCAACGGCACGCCCGGCTCGCGGAACGCGACGCGGCCGCCGCTGCCGCACCGGCAGCCGCAACAGCACCTCGTGCCGGAGCTGCGCGACGACGACGTGCCGGGAGGCGCCCCGCGAACGGCGGAGCCGACCAGGTCGCCGGAGGAGACGCGGGCGCGTTTCGCCAGGTACCAGCAGGCATGGGCCGCCGGCCGGGCCGCAGGCATCGACGAATCGGCAACCAGAGACGATCAAGGCAGGAAAGCGTGACCAACTCGACACCTCAGACCGATCTGACCTGGATCCTGGACGATCTCGTGGAGGTTCCCGACGTCGTCTACGCACTGGTCCTGTCCACCGACGGGCTGATCGTCCAGAAGTCCACGTCCCTGTCGCAGGATGCCGGCGAGCTGCTGGCGGCCGGCGCGTCGTCGCTGTACAGCGTCGCGGCGGGAATGGGCCGGCGCTTCGAGAGCGGGCCGGTGCAGCAGGTCATCATCGAGTACCAGGGCCGCACCCTGTTCGTCGCCGCCGCCGGCCAGAACGCGCGGCTGGCCGTACTCTGCGAACCGTCCGTCGACATGGGCACGGTCGCCTACGAGATGAGCCGGCTGGTGACCCGCATCGGCGAGTACCTCGGCTCGGAGGCGCGACCGCCCGTCCTTCCGCTCAGCGAGTCCGTCGGGCAACGACCATGACGTACGACGTGTGGGACGGCGACGACGAGGCGGAGGCCGGGCGGCTCGTTCCCCTGTACATCCTGGTCAACGGCCGGACGAGTCCACGCAACAGCAACCTGGACCTGGCCACCCAGGTCATCGCGCTGCCCGTCGACACCACACGGTTGGAGCTGGAGTACCGGGAGATCGTCAACCGCTGCACCAACTGGATCTCCATCGCCGAGATCGGCGCCTACCTGCACAGGCCACTCACCATTACCAAGGTGATGGTCGACGTGCTCGTCGAGCAGGGGTTCCTGGACATCGGATCCCCGGCGCAGCAGAAGATCGCGGACCGTCGGCTGCTCGAAACCGTTCTCGCCGGCCTGCAGCGGCTCTAGAAGAGGGACTGGTGTACGTGGATCGGAAATCGGTCAAGGTCGTTGTGGCGGGCGGCTTCGGCACCGGCAAGACCACCTTGGTCGGATCGGTCAGTGAGATTCCGCCGTTGGTCACGGAGGAGGTGCTGACCCAGGCCAGCGTCGGTGTGGACGACATCACGGGCGTCGAGGGCAAGGCGAGCACGACCGTCGCCCTGGACTTCGGGCGCATCACCATCGCCCCGGACGTCGTGCTCTACCTGTTCGGCACGCCCGGGCAGGACCGGTTCTGGTTCATCTGGGACGAGCTCGCGCAGGGCGCGGTGGGCGCGATCGTGCTGGTCGACACCAGGAGGTTGGGCACGAGCTTCCCCGCCATCGACTACTTCGAGCGGCGGGGCATCCCCTTCGTCGTCGCCGTCAACCGGTTCCACGGCGAGTGCCTGTACAGCGCCGACGAGATCCGTGCGGCGCTGGAGCTGGACGCCGCCGTACCGCTGCTGTGGTGCGACGCCAGGGACCGGGAGTCCAGCAAGCAGGCGCTGATCGAGCTGGTCCAGCACGCCCTGGCGCGGCTGCCGGTCCGCGCCTGAGGGGTTCGGCCCGAGCGGGACGTCCCCGGCTCCGGTGCGCCTCGCGGCGGCCGACGGAACCGGGGACCGTCGCGCTCAGCCGTAGGTCGCCACGTGCCGGCCCGTCGCCGGCGGCAGCGGCTCCAACCGCACCTTGAAGTGGCGCAGCAGCGGCGGCGACGAGACGATCCGGTACCCGCGGACCCGCTCGGGGTCCTTCGCGACGTCGGCGAGGACGGCGGCCACGTACTCCAGGTGCGTGTCGGTGTAGACCCGGCGCGGGATCGCCAGCCGCACCAGCTCGAAGGGAGCGGGGGTGAGCAGCCGGTGGTGCTCGTCCATCTCGCCCAGGTAGAGCGACCCCAGCTCGGCGCAGCGGATCCCGCCGTCGAGGAAGAGCTGGCAGCCCAGGGCGTGCCCGGGGAACTCCCGGGGGGACAGGTGCGGCAGCAGCCGCCCGGCGTTGAGGTACAGGGCGTGGATGCCCGCGGGGCGCACGGTGTCGACGCCCACGTCGTCGAGCAGCTCGGCCAGCCGCTCGGTGGACGCGGCGCGGGACCGCAGGTACGCCGGGTCGACCACCTCCCGTAGCCCCTGGGTGAGTCGTTCGAGGTCGTGCCCGGCCAGCCCGCCGTAGGTCGAGAACCCCTCGGTGGCGATCAGGTTCGCCTCGCACTCGGCGTACAGGTCGTCGTCGCGCAGCCCGATGAACCCGCCGATCGCCGCCAGGCCGTCCTTCTTCAGGCTCACCACGCACCCGTCGGCGAGCTGGAACGCACGGGTGGCGATCTGCCGCGGCGTCCACGTGCCGTAGCCCGGCTCGCGCTGGTTGACCAGCCAGGCGTTCTCGGCGAAACGCGCCGCGTCCAGGAAGAACGGCACGCCGTGACGCCGGCACAGCTCCCGGGCGGCCGCCAGGTTGGCCATGGACACCGGCTGCGCGCCGAGGCCGTTGTTGGTGATGGTCATCAGGACCAGGCCGACCCGGCGCCCCTCGGGCCCGGTGAGGGTTCGTTCGAGCGCCGCGAGGTCGATGTTGCCCTTGAACGGCTCGGCGCTGTCGAGGTCGGCCGCCTCGGGGCACGGGAGGTCCCGTGGCTCCGCGCCGGCGAGCACCACGTTGGCGTGGGTGGTGTCGAAGTGGGTGTTGCTGACGCAGATCTGCCCGGGCTTGAGCAGGCTGCCGAACAGGATGCGCTCGCCGGCCCGGCCCTGGTGGACCGGCAGGATCCGGGGGTAGCCGGTGAGGTCGCGCACCTCGTCGCGGAACCGGAACCACGATCGCGCGCCGGCGTACGACTCGTCGCCGAGCGCGGCGGCCGCCTCCTGCGCGGCGGACGTCGCGCCGGTGCCGGAGTCGGACAGCAGGTCGATGGTGATCTGGTCGGCGCGCAGGTTGAAGGGGTTGTACCCCGCCTCCGCGAGCGCCCGCCGGCGTTCCTCAGCGGTGAGGAAGGGGATCGGTTCGACGACCTTGATCCGGTACGGCGGCAGGGCCTTACGCACATCCATGTGGGAACTCGCTCCTCGCGGGGGTCAGGGGCGCCGGGTACGACCGGCCGGGGTCGGCGACGCCTCGCGCCCCGCCGGCACCCGCCGCGGGCGGGGCGGGCACACCCGGTACGCCTCGGCGGACAGGTAGACGGTCACGCCCGGCCTGGGCGCACCCAGCCGCAGCGACACGTGCGCGATCAGTCCGACGCCCTCACTGAGCGGCCGGGGCGTCACCGCGCTGATCGCGCGGTCCAGCCCGGCGGTGTCGAATCCGTAGCGGACCAGCAGCGCCGCCACCCGGTCACGGGCCTCCTGGTCGTCCGTGACGTAGCTCCGGATCGGCACGTAGACGCTGTAGCCGACCGGTCGGTCGACGCCCTCGGTGAAGGTGTAGCTGCCCACGAGCGGGCGGCCGTCGAAGCGGTGGGTGCCGCCGCCGGCCACCGCGCAGAACTCCTCGATCTCCGCCACGTCGACGCCGTCGACCACGCCGGCCGCCCGGGTCACGTCCCACACCTCGGCCTCGTGGTGGGTCAGGTAGAGCTTGACCCGGGCCTGCGGCCCGTCGTGCAGGTCGACCGCGAAGAACGTCAGCCGGTCGCCGCGACCCAGCTCGCCCGGCCGGACGCCGTGCTCGAGCAGCGTCCGGTACGACGCGCCGAGCCCGAGCCGGCGCAGGGCCTCGGCCACCAGGGCGGGCGCCTGCTCGGCCCCCCTGACCTCGGGATTGAGGTAGACCTTGAGCTCGGGTCGCCGGCCGTTGCGGAAGACCAGCGAGCACCACATCGCGAACTCGCCCTGCGGATCGTCGGTGGCGAACAGGTCCCGCACCGAGTCCAGGCGGGTCGTCGACAGGCCGGCCCCGCGGGCGTACGCGTCGAGGAAACCGCGCGTGGCGGCCAGGTTGGCCAGCGGGCCGGGCGGCGACCCCAGCGTCTCGCCCAGGACCCGCAACGTCGGGGGCTCCGCCTCGTTGAAGGCTATGGAGAACTCCACGGGCGTGTGGTCGTCGGAGATGTCGGAGGGCCATACTGGCGGTTCGTACAGTTGGCGCTGGCCGACGGGCCCGAGCAGGCCCGCCAACAGGGTCCGGGGTTCGGCCGGGTCAGCCCCGGCCACCTCGCACAAGCGCGCCAACTGACCGTCCAGATGGCTGGAGACGGACAAGTCGGCCATCACTCTCCCCTCGATCGACCCTGCCGGACAAACGAGACTTTAATGATCATGTCGCAAAAAGGTCAACATCGATCACAGTCTGTCACTACATAACGGACCAAAGGTCAGAGAAAGCCGCCGGGCGTAACAAGCTGCGACGCGTGTCCGGCCTCATCGTCCGAGCTCTGCACGTGCTCGCGCTCGTCCGTCGTGGACGATCGGCGGCGAAGGCGGCGGGGGTCTGCCCCATCCACGAAGCGTGGTCGGCGACACCGTTTCCGGTGACGAATGACGAAGCGCATTTCACCGAATCCACGCGAGTTCAGGTTCGTACCCTACGCTAGCGCGGTGTCGAAGCGGGGTAGCGCGGGCGGAGAACGCGGACGCGTCAAGGTGACAGGCATCATCGTCCTGGTGCTGGTGGTGCTCGCCGGAGCCGGGGTGGTTTCCTGGCGCCTCTGGGGGCAGGACGATCTCACCTCGAACCGGGCGATCGAGCCCGGCAGCGCGCCGGCGGCGACAGGCCAGCTGGAGACGCCGCCGGACCCGAAGCCCCGGCGGGACGCCTCCGGCCGGCGGCTGTTCACCATCCTCGGCGCGGGCGACGTGCTGGTGCACCCGGAGCTGACGTACCAGGCGCGCCGCGACGCCGAACGCGGCGGGCACCCCGGGGGGATCGACTTCAACCCGCTCTTCCAGCATGTGCGGCCCACCGTGGCCGGCGCCGACCTGGCGATCTGCCACCTGGAGACCCCGCTGGCCGCGCCGGCCGGCCCGTTCGTCGGCTTCCCCAAGTTCAGCGTCCCGCCGCAGGTGGTGGACGCGATCCGGGCCACCGGCTTCGACGCCTGCTCGACGGCGTCCAACCACACCATCGACCAGGGCGAGCAGGGCGTGAAGCGCACCCTGGACACGCTCGACGCCGCCAAGATCGGTCACACCGGCAGCGCGCGTACCGCCAAGGAGGCCGCCGTCCTGCGCATCTACGAGCGCTCGGGCGTGAAGGTCGGCCACCTGTCGTACTCGCTGCACTTCAACGGGCTCAACCGGCCGGCGGGCAAGGAGTGGATCGCCAACCTGATCGAGCCGGAGAAGATCCTGGCGGCGGCGAGGCAGCTCCGCGCCGCCGGGGCCGAGATCGTCGTGCTGAGCCTGCACTGGGGTACGGAGTACCAGAACCAGCCGGACGCCAACCAGGAGAAGTGGGTGACGCCGCTGATCAGTTCGCCGGACATCGACCTCATCCTGGGCCACCACGCGCACGTCGTGCAGCCGATCCAGAAGTTCGGCCGGGACTGGGTGGTCTACGGCATGGGCAACCAGGTGGCCCGGCACGCCGAGCCGGTCTTCGCCAACCGCGAGGGCGTCATGAGCCGGTTCACCTTCACCCAGGTCGCCCCGAAGAAGTGGCGGATCACCACCGCCGAGGCCATCCCGACCTGGGTCGACCTGAACCCCGACGTACGCCTGATCGACCTGCCCGCGGCGCTGACCGACCCGGCGACCCCGGAGCACCGCCGCGTCGTCTACCAGGCCGCGCTGGACCGCATCCGCGGGCACCTGCTCGCCAAGGGCGGGGATGAGGCCGGGCTGAAGGTGCTCGGGCCGCCGCCGCAGACGTCGGCCGACGGCGCCACGGTCCCGCCCGACGAGTCGGCGACCGCACCGAATGGATGAGCGTGAAAGGCCGGATCAGTCGCACCTGGCCGACGATCGAGGGTTTGACATGGGATCGACAGTCGTCGCCCTGCTAGCCTCGCCTGCTGGCTGTGGCGGGGGGAGGAACTGGTGTTGATGGATGCTGGCCTGAGCGGAGCGTGCGGATGAACGTCGCACCTCCCGTCGGTCGCCCGGACGCACGTACCAGCGCGAACGACCCCGACCAGCTCGCCCGGTGGCGCCTGATCAGCCTGGAGAAGCAGCTTCCCACACCGCGCGCGCTCACCGGCCTCGGCACGCCGGTCGCGGTGGGCTCGATCCTCATCGCCCTCCTCGCCGCGTTCGCCTTCGTCTATCTGGACCGGGTCAGCCCCGCCGGCGTGCCCCGGGCCGTGAGCGAGTCCCAGCGGCAGTTCGTCGAGGGGCTGTCCCGCAGCATCAACAACTCCGTGGGCCGCAGCCGCGACGAGCTGGAACAGGTGGCGAGGTCCCATGACAGCCGCCCGGACCGGGTGAAGGCGATCCTCACCGACATGGTGGCCGAGCAGCCGAAGTGGCGGGGCGCCGTCGTCACGGACGCGTCCGGCGGTACGCAGAAGGCGGCGGCCGGGCAGCCGGTCACGGTCCCGCCCGGCATCACCGCGACGCGGGCCGCGCTGCCGCTGGTGGACGGAAACGACCCGCGGCTCCTGCTGGTCGAGCCGCTGGCCGACGGTTCCCTACTGATCGGCGAGCTGGACATGGGCGTCCGGTCGCTGCGACTGGATCCCCGTTCACGGCAGGCGATCCTCATCGCCGTGCCCAGCGGCGACCGGGCCCTCGCCCAGGGCGCCCCGGTCCAGGGCGGCCCGGTCGAGGCACTGCTCGGCGAGGTGCTCGGCGCCCTCGGCGACGAGCGCTCCGTGGCCCGGTCCGGCGCCGCGGCTCCGCCGCCGGCGGGCGACCCGGCGAAGCAGCCCGTCGCCCCCGTGGTCACCGCGTCGGTCGTCGGGAGCCTCGGCTTCTCGGTGGTCTCGGTCGTGTACTCGCCGGTCACCGCCGACACGGTGAGCCGCGAGCCGCTCGTGACCACGGCCGTCCTGCTGGTCGCGGCACTGCTCGTCCTGCTGGTCGTCCAGCTCGGCCTGGTCCGTCCGGTACGCCGGCTGCTCGACCACGCCAAGGCGGTCGCCTCCGGCAACCCGACCGCCGGTCCGCTGCGTACGGCCAGCCGCGAGGCCAACCGCATCGGCGCGGCCTTCGACACGCTGGCCGCCGAGCGGGACGGCCGGGCGGGCTCGCGGCAGGACGGCCCGAGGGGTGGCGTGGGCTCGGTGTGGTCCGTGGTGGCCGCGACGCTGGTCATCCTCGCCGCCTGCGGCCTGATCGTCGTCAACCTCGCGCCCGCCGAGCGGGACCTGCCCAGCCAGGTGGTCCGCGACACGGAGAACCAGGCCGCGGCGGTGGCGAGCGTGGTCAGCGACATCCTCGACGGCGGCTTCGCGCAGCTGGCCCAGGCCGGACGGGAGAACAGCAAGGCCAGCCCGTCGGCCATGGGCAAGGTGCTGGAGCGGCTGGTCGACGAGAACCCGCGCTTCCGCAGCGCGTACCTGGTCTCGGCCGACGGCGCCACCCTCACCACGGCGGGCCGGGAGCCGATGCGGCCGGCCGGGCAGGTGCCCGGCGAGAGCGGGGTGACGCTCTACGACGTACGGGGCCGCCTGCCGATCGTCTTCGCGTACTACCAGCTCTCCGACGGCCGTGGCCTGGCCGCCGAGTACGACGTCCGCTACCTGTCCCGCCTCCTGGACCGGATGGAGGGGCGCGTCCAGGTGCTCGACATCGACCAGCGGGACATCCTGGACACTTCCGGCTACCTCGCGTTCGAGCAGGTCACCACCGACGCGGTACGGAAGGCCGCGGCGAGCGCTCTGACCGGCAAGCCGTACGCCGACGTCGTCGAGATCGACGGCCGGCGCGAGATGCTGGTCGCCACGCCGGTGTCGCTGGAGGGCACGACCGCGCAGCTGGAGTGGACGGTCGTGGCCCGGCGTCCGGTGGCGGACTACGCCCTGCCGAACAACGCGCTGCGGCAGGGCTCCCTGCTCGTCATCGTGGTGGCGGCGGGCATCGCGCTGCTGCTGGTCAGCTGGCACTACTTCTTCCAGCTCCGGCCGCTGCGCAACCTCTCCCGCGAGGCGGCGGCGCTGGCCGGCGGGAAGACCAGCCAGGCGATTTCGCCCCGCTGGCACGACGAGATCGGCGCGGTCGCGGTCTGCCTGGAGGTCTGCCGCCAGGCGGCGGTGCACGGCGAGCAACGGCTCGGCGGCGCGGTACGGCTGCGCGGCGTGGAGGGCATGAACACGGTGATCATGACCAAGGTGCCGGAGCGGCGACGGAACCCGCGGAAGGGAAGCTGACGTGTTCTTCCTGTACGCCGTCTTCGTCCTCGCCTGCCTGGGCCTGCTGGCCGCCGGCATCATCGAGCAGCGCAACCACCACAAGAGCCTGCACAGCATCCCGCACCGGGTGCTGGTCAACGGCATCCGCGGCAAGAGCTCCATCACCCGGCTCTGCGCGGGCGCGCTGCGCGGCGGCAAGCTGACCGTGGTCGCGAAGACCACCGGCACGGCCGCCCGGTTCATCTTCCCCGACGCCAGCGAGGAGCCGGTCTACCGGAAGTTCGGCATCGCCAACGTGGTCGAGCAGATCGGCATCGTCCGCCGGGCGGCCTCGTACTTCCCGGACGCGCTGGTCATCGAGTGCATGGCGGTCATGCCGCCGCTGCAGGAGCTGAACCAGACCAAGCTGATCCAGTCCACCATCGGCATCCTCTGCAACGTGCGGGAGGACCACCTCGCCGAGATGGGCCCGACGCTGGACGACGTCGCCCGGTCCCTGAGCCGGTCGATGCCGGTCGGCGGGATCTGCGTGACCGCCGAGAAGGACCGGCTGCACATCCTCCAGGAGGAGGCCGACCGCCGGAAGTGCAAGCTGATCGCGGTCGACCCGGAGTCGGTCACCGACGAGGAGATGCGCGGCTTCACCTGGACGACGTTCAAGGAGAACGTGGCGATCGCCCTCGCCGTGGCCGAGCTGCTCGGGGTGAGCCGCCGGGACGCGCTGAAGGGCATGTGGACCGCCCCGCCCGACCCGGGTGTGCTCAGCGTCGAGGAGTACCGGGCCGGGGACAAGTCGCTGCGGTTCGCGAACATCTTCGCCGCGAACGACCCCGAGTCCACCTACATGAACATCCAGCAGCTCCAGTCGCAGGGTTCCATCCCGCGCCCGCTGCACGTGCTGATCAACTGCCGGCCGGACCGGGTCGAGCGCAACGGGCAGATGGGTTCGCTCGTCTCCCGCATCGACCCCGACAAGGTGCTCCTGATCGGCGACCCGACCCGCAGCGCCCGCGTCAAGATCGACGATCGCTGGCAGGACCGGGTGGTGGACCTGGGCGGCAAGCTGGAGGCCCGCGAGCTGCTCGACGCCGTGCTGGGCACCATCGACGGGTACGCCTCGGTGCTCGCCATCGGCAACATCCATGGTCAGGGCGAACTGCTGCTGGCCCAGCTGGAACGGCTGGAGCGGCCGCCGGCGGGCGCGGCACCGGCCGTGCCGGGGCAGCCGCACCAGCGTCCCGCCGGGGCGGGGCGCCCGGACCACGGTCCCGCCGGGGCGGGGCGCCCGAGCCACGGTCCCGCCGGGACGGCGCGGCCGGGTCAGCGTCCCGCCGGCGTCTCGCCCCACGCGCCGACCGAGGTCGTCTCAGCGCGGCAGGTGCAGGCCGTCCGGGCGGCGCGGGGCCGCACCGGATCGGCCGCCGGCCGGCCCCAGGACCCGCGCCCGATGCCGCAGCAGCACAACGCCCCGCCGGCCCGGGCCGCCGCGCCCCAGGCCCCCGGCGGCCCCGCCCCGGCCCACCGCGGTCCGGCCCCGACCGGGCACGGTCCGGCCGAGGCTGTCGCCCCCCGCCGCTACGCCGGCGAGGACCGTCAGAGCGGCCCCGCGGACCGTCGTCAGAACGGCCTCGATGGCCCCGGCCGGTACGGACCCGACAGCCCCGAGCGGTACGCGCCGGAGGGCCCCGGTCGGCACGGCCCCGACGGCCCCGAGCGGTACACGCCGGACGGCCCCGGCCGACACGGACCCGAGCAGCACGGCCCCGACGACGCCCCAGCCCGGTCGGCCCCGCCCCCGGCATGGCACGGCCCCGACAGCCCCGAGCGGTACACGCCGGACGGTCCCCGTCGCCACGGCCCCAACGGACCCGAGCAGCACCGCCCCGCCGCCCCCCGGCAGTACGGCCCCGACGACGCCCCAGCCCGGTCTGCCCCGCCGCCGGCATGGCATGGCCCCGACAGCCCCGAGCGGCACACGCCGGACGGCCCCCGCCGGCACGGACCCGACAGCCCCGAGCGGCACACGCCGGACGGCCCCCGCCGGCACGGACCCGACAGCCCCGAGCGGCACACGCCGGACGGCCCCCGCCGGCACGGACCCGACAGCCCCGAGCAGCACCGCCCCGCCGCCCCCCGGCAGTACGGCCCCGACGACGCCCCAGCCCGGTCTGCCCCGCCGCCGTCATGGCACGGCCCGGACGAGCGCGCCCCGCATCGAGGGCAGTACGGCCCCGGCCAGCCGACCCCGCCTCCCGGAGCGTACGGTCCTGACGAGCCGGCCACGCCTCCCGGACCGTACGGCCCCGGTGCGGCGGCGTACCGGGCGCTCGCCGAGGAGAACCTCTCCGACGGCCCGGTCCGGCCCCTCCCCGGCTGGGACGACCTCGACCACGCGGCCCCGGACCAGAACCGCCGGTCGTCCGACGCCCCCGACCCGGTCGACCCGTCGGGTCGCCGGGGATCCGTTCCCGGGCCGCCGCCGCAGCAGCGGCCGCCCGCCTACCGGAGCAACCGATGATCAACGGAGAACTGACCCCCGAGCTGGCCACCCTCTGCCTCGGGGTCGGGCTGGTGCTGGCGCTGGCCTGCTACCTGACCACGAACCTGTCCCCGGGCGGCATGATCACTCCCGGCTGGATCGCGCTGGCGCTGGTCGAGGAGTACCGGCAGGTTGCGGTGATCGTCGTGATGACCGGGGTGACCTGGGCACTCACCAAGCTCATGCAGCGCGTGGTGATCCTGTACGGCAAGCGGCTGTTCGCGGCGATCGTGCTGCTCAGCGTGCTGCTCCAGACGACGCTCTTCCTGGTGATCCAGCAGGACTTCCCGCTGCTCTTCTCGCACCAGACGTTGGGCTTCGTGGCCCCGGGCCTCATCGCCTACCAGCTCGTCCGGCAGCCGCCGGTGGCGACCATGCTCGCCACCGGGGCGGTGTCGGTCGGCTCTTACCTGATCATCATCAGTGGCATCCTTGCCGGCCTGGTGCCGGTGAGCTGACCGGACGCACGACAGGAGGGCACGCACGGTGACACGGAAAGCGATCTGGGCGGCGACGGCGGTCACGCTGGCGGTGGGGGCGGGCGCGGTCGTGCTGGGGCTGACGGACCGCGAGCCGGCGACCAGCTCGCCGGTGGCGGTCTCGGAGCCGGGCGGCGCGGCGGCGGGCACCGGTGAGCCGACCTTCGCCCGGCTGGAGAACCCGGCGCGGACCGAGGTGCGCGACGCCGACGGCCGGGTGCTGGCGGTCTTCACCGACGGCGCGCGCACGGTGAAGATCACCGGCCCGGAGCGGACCTTCGACGAGCCCCGGTTCACCAAGGCGACGGTCACCACCGACGCCTGGATCCGGCTCGCCCCGCGCGAGTGGAAGGAGGGCGCGGAGCAGGCGGCCTGGTTCAAGCCCTGGCTGGACAAGGCGCTCGTGGACAAGAGCCCGGACGCGCTGGCCATCATGATGGACTACATCGACGGCGCGAAGCCCCGCAAGGACTCCAAGGGACTCCAGTTCGCCGGGGACGCCTCCTTCGGCCCCCTGTCGGACACCGACCCGGATGGCCGGGCGGAAAAGTCCGACTTCTACGACTACCTCGGGGTGTCGTGGGACTTCCCCGACGGCAAGCACGAGGAGCCCGCGAAGGCCCACTTCCGGGCCCTGGACTGCTCCGGCTTCATCCGGATGGTCTACGGCTACCGATTGAAGTACCCGCTGCGCGGCACCAACACCAAGGGCGTCGGCCTGCCCCGGCGGGCGTACGCGATGGCCGAGTTCGGGCCAGGCGCCCAGCTCATGCCGAACACCGGTAGGGCCGCCCGCGCGTACGACCGGCTCCAGCCCGGTGACCTGCTGTTCTTCAATGCCGGCCCGATCGGCGGCAAGCACATCGAGCACTCCGGCATCTACCTCGGGGTGGACGACTCCGGCCACCACCGCTTCATCTCCAGCCGTTCCAAGGCGGACGGCCCGACGCTCGGCGACTTCGGCGGCGACTCGCTGCTGGACGGCGCCGGTTACTGGGCCTCCAAGTTCCGCGCCGCCCGCCGGATCTGACCCGCCGGACGGCGCGACGCCGACCTCCGCCCGGCCGGGCCCTGACTCCACACCGGCCCGCCTGGCCGGACGGGCCGCTCGACGCCGGCCCGTCCCGCCGGGCGGGCCGTTCTCACGTCGGGCCGTTCTCGTCGGGCCGCGCCGCCGGGCCCGCCAGCTGGCGAATCTCGTCAGTCCGCCGTGAGATCCGCGGTGGCCAGCGCCTCCACCAGCGCGGCGCGGCGCTCGGCGTCCCGCCGCACCGCCCAGGTGATCTCGAGGTGGATGAAGACCGAGCCCCGCCGACGGGCCTCCTCCGCCTGCGTGTTGGTGGTGCCTTCGAGCTGACCGCACTTGGCCGACCAGGCCCGGCAGGTGACGAAGCCGGCGTCCTCCAGGGACCTCGCGACCCGTCGCAGCGGGGCGCTGGACCGGCGCTGACCGTTCGAGACCACCGCGTCCTCGTCGGGAAGGCTCTTGTCGGCGAACCCGTGCAGCTGGATCTGGTTGAGATCGCGCCGGGCGAACCGGCCGGCGATCACCTGGAACAGGCCGTCGGGGTTGTGCGCCGCGTCCGCCCTGGCGTCGGCGGCGCGCCGGTGTGCGCCCGCCACCAGCAGCATCGAGCCCGGCACGGCCCGGAACAGCCGCAGCCCGAGGTCCTCGGTGTGCAGGTCGGAGTTGGGGTGCGGCACCTCGATCGCCAGGTGCACCTCGCGGGAGAGGTCCACGAGCAGCATCCCCCAGGCCCGGTCGCCGCCCGCCTCGGTGCTGAACATCGCGTACTCGCGGCCGGTCTCCGGGTCGGTGCCGGTGCTGGCCGTGTACCCGACCGCCGCCAGCAGCCCCGTGGCCCCGGGCAGGCCGTCCCGGCCGTCCAACAGCAGCTCGACGGCGTCCCGGGCCCGCTGGCGCTCCTCGGTCGTCGGATCGCGGTACGGCGCGGTGGGCTCGAGGCTGCCGACGAAGGAGTCGACCGCGGCGGCCGGATCGGCGGTGCCGGCCACCGCCGGGGTGGCCGGAGGAGGCGTCGGGCTGCAGGCGATGAGGACCACCGCCGCGCTCACACAGGCGGCGATCAGTCCGGCGCGGGGCGGGCGGTTCCTCGACATCGTGTGGAGGGTACCGGGCTCAGGTGTCGGCGTGGCGGACCCGTACCTCACACCGGGCCAACCTCCCGTTGCCACGACCCGGCACGGGCCGGCGCCCGACCGGCGGTGCGGTCGCCCCGCGGGCGGCAAGTATCCTGAAGCGTCCACCCGCCCCTGCCGAGGAGCTGCGAACAATGACGCCCGCGGACCCATCCGCCCCGGCAGGCCCGTCGCTGGACACCGCCCACGGATCAGTCGTCCTGCCCACCTTCCTCCCCGACGCGACCCGGGCCTCGGTCCGGGCTGTCGACACGCTCGACCTGTCGACGGTGGGGATCGAGGCGGTCATGGTCAACGCCATGCACCTGGCCCAGCGGCCGGGGTTGCGGACGGTCAAGCGGGCCGGCGGCCTGCACAAGTTCATGGCCTGGGACGGCGTGATCGTCTCCGACTCCGGCGGGTTCCAGGTGCTGTCCCTGCTCCGCAAGCAGGGCAAGACCGGGGCGATCCGGTCCGGCGGGGTGACCTTCCAGGAGTCGCCCACCGCGAAGAAGATCGTGCTCACCCCGGAGAAGGTCATGGAGTGGCAGTTCGGCCTCCGCTCCGACGTGGTGGTCGCCCTGGACGACTGCACCGGCCCGGACGACTCCCCGGCCGAGCAGCTCGCCTCGACCGAGCGGACCATCCGCTGGTTCCGGCAGGCCCGCGAGGCGTACGACCTCCAGTGCCGGCAGCGACGGGGGGCGCAGCCACCGCTACTGGTCGGGGTGGTGCAGGGCGGCACCGACCCGGAGCTGCGGCAACGTTGCGTGGACGCGCTGGTCGAGTCGGGGGCGCAGGGGTTCGGGTTCGGCGGCTGGCCGCTCAGCGCCGAGGGGGAGCTGGAGCGCGAGATGTTCGCCCTGCTCGCCCGGATCACCCCGCAGGACGCGCCGCTGTTCGCCCTCGGGGTGGGCCGCCCCGAGCACCTGGTCTCGCTGTGCGAGCTGGACACCCGCTGGGTCTTCGACTGCACCATCCCGACGCGGGACGCCCGGCACGGCCGGCTCTACTCGTTCGTGCCGGAGATCGCCGACCGGTTGCTGACGCCGGACCGGAGCTTCTACCAGAACGTCTACATCCTGGACGAGGAGAACTCCTGGAAGGACGAGCCGATCTGCGCGACCTGCGACTGTCCGACCTGCCGGCGGTACAGCCGTAGCTACCTGCACCACCTGTTCCGGGTGAAGGACGGCCTCGCGGACCGGCTCGCCACCATGCACAACCTGCGCTTCTACACGCGGCTGCTGGAGATGATCAAGGGTGGCCGGATGGCCCGGCCGAGCCTGCGCGAGCCGAGCCGGGTGGGGTGACCCACCGGTGACGTCCGCGCCGCCCGCCGTGGAGAAGGTGCTCGCCCGGCTCACCGCCGCGCCGAAGTACCGGGACGTGCACCCGGAGACGATCGCCGACCTGGTCCGGTGGGAGGCGCGGGCCACGACAGACCCGGCCGAGCTGGAGCGCCTGGTCCGGGCCCGGCTGCACAAGGTCGCCGCCCTGCACCTGCTCACCGCGCGGCCGGCGGCGCTGCGCAAGACGTTGGACCGGGCCGACCTCGCGGACCCGCAGGCTCGACGGGAGTGGTGCCGGCAGGTGCTGGCCGGCCACTTCTCCTCGGCCGAGCGCCTGCCCGACCTGGACGCCTTCTATCCGGCCCTGTTCGGGCTGGTGCCGCCGCCGCGTACGGTGGCCGACCTCGCCTGCGCGCTGAACCCGTTCAGCCTGCCCTGGCTGCGGGAGGTGAGCGACGCGCGGTACGTCGGCTACGACTTCAACTCGACGTTCGTCGCGCTGGGCAACGCCTTCCTCAGCCGCGCCTACCCCGGGAACGAGGTCCGGCACTCCGACGTGCTCGGCGGTGACTCCGAGGTGACCGCCGACGTGGCGCTGCTGCTGAAGACGTACCACTGCATGGAGGGGCGCCGGCCCGGGGCGGGCCTGGCGCTGGTCGACCGGCTGGCGTGCCGGCACGTGGTGGTGTCGTTCCCGACCCGGGCCATGAACGGCCGGGCGGCGGTCTTCGTGCCCCGGCACGTCGCGGAGCTGGCCGAGCTGGCCCGCGACCGGGGTTGGAGCTGGTCGCGGGCCACGCTCGACACCGAGGACCTGGTGGCGATCGGCAAGGGCTGACGCCGACGGAGGGCCGGGCCGGCCCCCGCCGGGGTCGCCGGTCAGTCCTCCCAGAGGCGCTCGACGATCGCCGTGGTCTCCTCCCGGGTACGCGGCCGGTCGGCCAGCCCGTCCATCGCCCCCCAGGCGCTGGCGTACCAGGACTCCTCGGTCAGCTCGCGGCCGGCGAAGCGGCCGGAGAGCGCGGCGCAGACCCGGTCGATCCGGCCGCACGCGTCGGAGACCACCTCGTCGGTGAAGGCCGCCGACGGGGTCTGGTTGTCGCCCTCGAAGAAGAGCAGCCCCTCGGCCGTGGCGGCGGCGTGGAAGGCGTCCTGCACCTCGTCGTCGGCGCAGACGAACTGGAAGAGGTTGCCGTTGCCGGCCAGGTCGATCGGAACGCCGGCGTCGACGAACGCCTGCCGGGTGTGGGCGATGAAGCGGTCGCCGGCGGCCCGGATGGCCCGCTGCGGCTCCCCGGTCGCCATCCGCCGCAGCGTGGTGGTCGCGGCGGCCAGCATGGTCGGCTCGAAGTACGAGGTGAACGAGACGTCCTCCAGCGCGGCGAGGAGTTGCCCGTCCCCGCCCACCGCCGTGACCGGGGCGCCGTTGGCCAGGCACTTCGACACGATCCACACGGCCGGGTCGAGGAGGTCGGTGGAGAGCCCGGCCCGGTAGCGGAGGCCGACCTTGACCTCGTCGGCGATGACCGGGACGTCCGCCTCGCGGGTCAGCCGGGTGAACTCGGTGTACCAGCGGTCACCGAGGTGCATGTGGTCGGGCGAGATGACCACCGTGGCCACCTGCTCCGGCTTGGCCAGCCACTCGGCGAGCACGTCCAGGTCGAAGAGGAACTCGACGATGCCGTGCTCGTTGGGGGCGAACGGCTCGTCGGTGTGCCACATCGGGTCGTACCCGTGGTAGCCGGAGCTGAGGACGAGCGGGCGCTCCCGGGCGTCCCGGACGGCGGAGGTGACCGACCGGAGCGCGGCGGTGCCGGTCCGGTAGAGGCCGACCACGTCCCCGCCGAAGACCTCGTGCAGCTGGCCGAGCAGGCCGTCCAGCACCGGACTCCAGGCGGTGCCCACCCCGGACCGGCCGCGGGCGGCGCGGGCGATCGCCTCGGCGACCTCCTCGTCGCCGTGCCCCAGGATGACCGAGCCCCGGGCGTTGTCGAAGTCGATCCAACGCCGGCCGTCCGGGTCGGTCAGGTAGGCGCCCGACCCCTCGACGAAGACCCGGGGACGCCCGTCGGCGTCCCGGGGGCAGGTCGGTTCCTGGGCCAGCAGCTTGCCGGCGTCGATGTCGATGGTCATGGGTACGGCTCGATTCACTCTGGTCCGACGGGGTGGGTGGGGGAAACCTCGGGCTCGATGCCGAACTCCCGGCGCAGCAGCTGGTGCGCCATGCGGAGGGCGAGTGCCTGGATGCTGAGGGTGGGGTTGACGCCGCCCGGGTAGGGCATGACGCTGCCGTCGACCACCATCAGGTTGGTCAGGCCGTGCACCCGGCCGTCCGGGTCGGTGACCGAGGTGAGCGGGTCGGTACCGGCGCGGCAGGTGCCGTGCAGGTGCGTGCTGCCCATCCAGAAGTACGACGAGTCGCGCCAGGTCAGCTCGCAGCCGGCCACCCGCAGGATCTCCTCCGCCCGGCGCTGGAGGTACTCCAGCCGGGCCCGGTCGCGCGGGTGCGGGGAGTAGTCCATCACGATGTCCGGCAGCCCGAACCGGTCCACGCCCCGGCCGAGCGTGACCCGGTTGTCGGCGCGGGGCGTGTCCGGCACCAGGCACTCGAGCCGGATGATCTGCTCGTCGGGGCGCAGCCGGAGGGCCTCCTCCGGCTGGGACTCGATGATCAGGCCACCGAACCCGCCGGGCGCGTCGTCGGCGGTGTAGTAGTCGGTGATCGCGGCGGTGGAGAAGGGGCCGGGGCCGGCGACCCGGCCGGCGCCGGCCGTGGCCCCGTCCGTCCGGCGGTAGCCGTGCAGGTACCCGCTCATCTTGAAGCAGAGCCCCCGACCGACCATGTCGTGGCCGTTGCCCAGGCCGTGCGGGCTCAGGTCGTCGGTGGAACGGAGCAGCAGGGCCGCGCTCTGGACGGCGTTGCCGGCGACGATCACGTGCCGGGCCCGGAACACGTGCCGGTTGCCGTTGTCCACCCGGATGCACTCCAC
This sequence comes from Micromonospora sp. B11E3, assembly GCF_039871625.1. NCBI lineage: Bacteria > Bacillati > Actinomycetota > Actinomycetes > Micromonosporales > Micromonosporaceae > Micromonospora > Micromonospora sp. B11E3. The sequence continues at coordinate 27,809 of NZ_JBDPMC010000026.1, forward strand.
ACCGTCCACACTGGTGGCGTCCCGGCGGAGCACCCGGACGGCCTTCAGCCCGGCGAAGAGGCGCAGCCCGGCCTTGCGCGCCGGGTCGAGGAAGACGGTGACGGCGTCCCCCTTGGCGCCCCGGTCGCACCGGTTCGAGATGCACGGGCGCTCCCCGGCGCACGGGAGCCGGCCGTGGTAGGGCTCGGAGGCGATGGCCAACGGGGTCGGGAAGGGCTGCAGGCCCAGGGAGCGGGCGGCCGACCTGATCGCCGCGCCCTCGGCGGTGGTCTCCACCGGCCGCATCGGGTACGCGGGGTCGCCCGGCAGGCTCGGGTCGTGCCCGCCGCCGGCCACCCCGAGCGCCGACTCCACCAGGTCGTAGTAGTGGTAGATCTCCTCGACCGCCCAGGGCCAGCGCAGCGGCAGGTCGGAGGGGCCCAGCCGGCTCTCCGCGTCGAAGTCGACGGGGCGGTGCCGGAAGACCGCGCCACCGTAGAAGACCGTCCCCCCGCCGACGTTGCAGGTGGACCAGGGGTTACCGGTCTTCTCCCAGACGCCGCTGTCCTGACGGATCCAGGCGGTCTCGGCGACCGTCTCGACGTCGTCGTAGCTGACCCACGGGTCCACGAAGGGGCCCTGTTCGATGACGACGACGTCGAGGCCGGCACGTTGCAGGGCCCATGCGGTGATCGCGCCGGAGGCACCGCTGCCGATCACGCACACGTCGGCGACGTGGCCGGTGTCGTCGGCGGTCGGCTCGGGGCCGTACCGCAGCCGGGCCGTGATCTCCTCGTGGCCGGTCATGGGGTCGGTGAGAGCACTGATGACAACCTCCCGGGGTACGTCTGCGTGCCGGCCGGCGGCACCGGCCCCGGCTGGGACCGGCCGATCACCGGGATCACTCGTACGGCGGCACGACGGAGGGGTTTGGGCCGACGGACACGGGTTCGGACCGCATCGCTTCGGGGGGACGCCGGACGTTGAGGACCTGGCCCGTGAGGCCGTGCGCCCGGGCGTCGGTGACCGCCCAGGCCACCAGCCGCGCGGCGGCCCCCACGTCGTCCGGTGCCTCCGGGCCGCCCATGTCGGTGGGGATCCAGCCCGGATCGACCGCGTTGACGGCGATGTCCTGCGCCCGCAGGGCCACCGCCAGGTTGACGGTCATGATGTTCAGGGCGGCCTTGGACATCCGGTAGCCGGTGGCCTCCCCGTCGGCGGTGGTCGGGTCGGCGTCGTCGGCGCTCACGTTCACCACGGCGGCGCCGGTCGCGGCGCGCAGCAGCGGGAACAGGGCCCGGGTCAGCAGCAGGGGACCCACCGCGTTGACGGCGAGCAGCTCGTGGACGGCCTCGGCCGTCACGCTCTCCAGGCCGGCGTCGCGTTCGTCGAGGAAGACGCCCGCGTTGTTGACCAGGCCGGCGAGGCGGCCACCGGTCAGGACCGCCACGGCGTCGGCCGCCGCCGCGATGCTCGCCGGGGAGGTCACGTCCAGGGGTACGTGGTCGGCCCGACCGCCGCGCCGGCGCAGGGTCTCGACGGCCGCCGCGCCCCGCCGGTCGTCCCGGCAGCCGAGCAGGACGGACCACCCGTCGTCGGCCAGCAGGGTCGCGGTGGCCAGGCCGAGGCCGCGGTTGCCGCCGGTCACCAGGACGTGCCCGCGTGCCGGGGTGTCGTGCATGGTCGGCCGCCCGGTCACTTCCGGCTCGACGCGCCGGCCCCGGCGAGGACGGCCCGGTAGCAGTCCAGCATCCGATCGCGGGTGGCGGCCATGTCGAAGGTGCTGGCGGTCGCGGGTTGTGCGGCCTTGAGCTGGGCGACCACGGCGTCCCGGTCGGCCAGCACGTGCCGGACCACCTCGGCCAGCCCGCGTACGTCGCCGGGTTCGGCGAGCAGGTCGGGGCAGGCCGAGCCGATGGTGCTGCGCAGTCCGCCGACCGCGTACGCGGCGACCGGCGTGCCCGTCATGATCGCCTCGATCGCGCTGCCCCCGAGCTCCTCGTGGACCGAGGGCATGACCAGGGTGTCCACGAGGGCGAGGGCGGCGGGCACCTGCTCGTGCGGCAGGAACCCGGTCACCACGAACTGGTGCGACCGGCCGGCCTCGGCGATCTCCCGTTCCATCCGTTCCCGCTGCGGGCCGTCCCCCACGACGAGGAAGGTCGGGTCGAGGTCGGCCAGGAGCTCGGCCAGCCGGAGCAGGTCGGGCCAGCCCTTCTCGTGGGCCACCCGGCCGACGTACCCGATCAGCGGCCGGCGGCCGGTCAGCCCGTACCGCTCGGCGAAGGCCGCCGCCTCGGCCGGCCCGGCCGGCGTGATGTCGACCGCGTCCGGGTTCACCACGATCGCGGAGCGGTCCAGGCCGGTCGCGGCGCTGACCACGTCGGCGGTGCGGGTGGTCAGGGTGCTCACGCGGGCGGCGTAGCGCAGGGCCTGCCGTTCCGCGTGGGTGACGAGGCGGTGCGCCATGCTGTCCACGACGGACATCGGCTGGTAGACGGACAGCCGGGAGCAGTGCAGGGTGAGCACGTACGGCACGCCCAGCAGCCGGGCGGCGACGCGGCCGGCGACCAGCGGCCAGATCTGACCGTCGGCGTGGACATGGACGAGGTCGGGACGCCAGTCGCCGCGCCGCAGCCGGAGACATTCGCGCACGGTCGCCAGCAACCAGGCCTGTCCCAGCCCGACCAGACCGGTGATCTCGGAACGGACCTTGGGCAGCGACGTGCGGGCGATCCGAACGGTCAGCCCCGGCTCGATTTCCTTCGTCGGTGGAAGCCCGGGAAAGCCCAGGGTCAGCACGAGCTGATCGGCCCCCGCCCTGGCCAGGCTGCGGGACAACGCCAGGATCTGCACCTGCATGCCGCCCACCGGATCGAATTCGGCCGGCCAGTGGTCGACGTAGTCGTGGTGAAAGAAAGGAGTCAGCCGAAGTATGCGCACCGCGCCACCCGATCCCCCCGGGAGAGTGTCGGAGAGCTATTTCTGAATGATGTAAATCAGCTCGCTGCCGATCTCCAGTCGCTGAATTCGGCAAGACCGCTCTCTGGCCTGCGACTCAAAACTAGTTGAATAGTTCTGAAACATGCCCTTCGATCGCTGACCAAGAGACTTGGTCGGGAAGGTTACCACAACAATTGGCGAGTTGACAATATCGATAACTTCCCAGCCAGCGCCCCGTTGTTGAGTGTCCAGGCAGGGGAGCGTCTTGAGCAATAGCGTGACGTCCGCCGGTTCGTCAAGATGGTCCTCCAACAGGTCGACCACGCTTGTCCGATGTGCGACACCCAGCCGAGTCAGGGCGGCGTCGACGAATCCGACCAGACGGGCGTCGATGTCGGAGGCGACGTAGACGGTCTCCGGTGGCAGTTCCATCCAGGGCGCGGCCAGGGGGTTGAGCCCGCACGCCAGGTCACGTAGCACGCCGGGTCTGGGCACGTGACGGAAGATCTCCTGGTAGAACTCCCCCAGCACGGGCAGGCGCTCCCGGGTCGAGATGTGGACCGACATGGCCCGGTGCAGTGCGGTTCGCACCGCCTCGTCGTCGCCCTCGGTAACCGCGGCGTCCAACTGGCGCAACAGGGCGGGGTAGTTGGGCGGACTCGGCGGCAGGAACGCCCCGTAGATCTCGTGCAGGCTGCGCTTGGTGCGCTTCACCGCGTCCGGCACGTCGCCCCGAGCCGCGACCAGGGCGGCCCGGGCCAGCCGGCGCACCGTCGCCGGCGCCACCGTCTGATAACGGCGACTCTTGGTGATCGCCTGTTCGATCTGAGCAATTCGGCCGTCAGCCTCGGGTGCGGTCATCGGTTCCTCCGGGGATTACTGGACGGACGGACGAGGCTACGCAGCAAAACCGTCCGATCGATTGCTGTACCTGCAAAACGTCGACGCCCCCACGCGCCGGGGATTGACGCGCAGACATTACGAACAAACCGCAGGACCGCCAGCTCGTCACGTTCCGTGGTGGGGTCTGGGACGGTCGGCCTGTCCAGCAAGTCCGGGTTGGCCGAGTTTTTGCACGTCGACAGTAGTGATTGCGTCTGGCACACTTGGGCCGGCCGCGATCTAATGGCAACCTCAGTCTGGCTAGGGGAGGACGTGAACGTGACCCTTCTTGCCGCCAATGGTGGTTCCCCGATACGCACGCAGCGTTGGCCGTTGTGGCCCGCTTCCGCACCCGGCACCCTCGACGCTCTGAATGAGGTACTCCATTCCGGCCGCTGGGCCATCAGCGGCCCCTATCAGGGAAAACAGAGTTTCGAGCGGCGATTCGCGGCGGCGTTCGCCGAGTTCCACGAGGTCCCGCACTGTGTGCCGACCTCCAGCGGTACGGCCAGTCTCATGGTCGCTCTCGAGGCATGTGGGGTCGGTAGCGGTCACGAGGTTATCATCCCCGGTCTGACCTGGGTCGCCAACGCATCCACGGTGGCCGGGGTCAACGCGGTGCCCGTGCCGGTGGACGTGGATCCGCGGACGCTCTGCCTGGACCCGGCGGCCGTGGAGCGGGCGATCACCCCACGCACCGCGGCGATCGTCGTGGTGCACCTCTACTCCGCCGTCGCCGACCTGGACGCGCTGACCGCGATCGCCGAGCGGCACGGCATCCCGCTCATCGAGGACTGCGCGCAGGCGCACGGCGCCCGCTACCGCGACCGTCGGGTCGGCACGTTCGGCGCCTTCGGCACCTTCAGCATGCAGCACAGCAAGGTGCTCACCAGCGGCGAGGGCGGCGCGGTGATCACCGCGGACGCGGCCCTCTCGCGGCGGGCCGAGCACCTGCGGGCCGACGGCCGCACCTACACGCCGCACGTGCCCGCGGTGGGCGAGATGGAGCTGGCCCAGACCGCGGAGCTGATGGGCAGCAACCGGTGCCTGTCGGAGTTCCAGGCGGCGATCCTGCTCACCCAGCTCGAACTGCTCGACGAGCAGAACGAGCGGCGGCGGGCCAACGCGGCCCTGCTCGACGAGGGGCTCGGCGCGATCGGCCTCAAGCCGCAGGTGTCCTCGCCCGGCACCACCCAGCGCACCTACTACGAGTGGGCCGGCCGGATCGAGGACGACGAGGTCGCCGAGCTGGGCGTGGAGCGGATCGCCCAGGCGGTCGCCGCCGAGCTGGCGGGCGCCGCCGTCTCCCCCGGCTACCCCCCGATGAACCACAACCGGCTCTACCAGCCGGCCACCCGAGCACGGTTCAAGGGCCAGAGCGGCCTGGACCTGACCGGCTATTCGCTGCCGGTCGCCGAGGACGCGGGCCGGAGGTTCGTCACCATCCACCACTCGGCACTACTCGGCGACGAGTCCGACATGAAGGACATCGTCCGAGCATTCGAGAAGGTGTTCGCAAATCACCGAGAGCTACGCGACTGACCACCGGGCCGGCGGGACAACCCGCCGGCCCGGTGCCGGTTTGCGTGATCGGGAGTCCTGTCCTGGGCTTCCGTTGGCAAGGGCCCAAACCGAGGGTTGAAGGGACCCGTGACGAAGGGTTACGTATGGAGGTCGAGATACGCCTGGGCGCGGTTCGTTATCCGTTCCGCCTCGGCAGCGACTGTCTAGGTTCCATCGTTGACAACCTGGTCGCCATGTCGGCCAGTCGTTTCCTGATCGTCTGCGACAGCAACACAGGTCCACTGTTCGGCGCGGAACTCGTCGAACGCCTCTCCCCCCACGTCCCGGCGAACCTGCTCGTCCACCGAGCCGGCGAGCCGTACAAGGACCTGCAGGCCGTCGGCGCGCTGGCCGAGTCGGCGCTCCAGATCGGGGCGGACCGCGCCTCCGTCGTGGTGGCCGTCGGGGGCGGGGTGATCGGCAACATCGCGGGGCTCATGGCCGCGCTGCTCTTCCGCGGGATCCGCCTCGTCCACATCCCGACGTCGCTCATCGCGATGTCGGACTCGGTGCTCTCCCTGAAGCAGGCGGTCAACGCCAGCGTGGGGAAGAACCTGATCGGCACCTTCTACGCGCCGGTCTCGGTCCTGGCCGACACCGCCATGCTGCGGAGCCTGCCGTACCGGGAGACGGTCGCCGGGCTCTGCGAGGTGGTCAAGAACTCGCTGGCCATCCGCCCGAGCATGGTCGAGATGCTCCGGACGTCGCTGCGGCAGGACGCCGTCTACGACGACGAGACGATGTACGAGATCATCTCGGAGAGCATCCGGGCGAAGGCCTCGGTGACCGAGGAGGACATGTACGAGTGCCGCTCCGGCCTCGTGCTGGAGTACGGCCACACGGTCGGCCACGCCATCGAGTACACCGCGGCGGGCGGGATCTCCCACGGCCAGGCGATCGGGCTCGGCATGGTCGTCGCGGCCGAGGTGTCCCGGCGGCTGGGTCACCTCGACGACGACACCGTCGCCCTGCACCGGGAGCTGCTCACCCGGGCCGGCGCGATGGTGACCATCCCCGAGGAGATCGACCTCGACGAGGTGATGCACCGGCTGCGCTTCGACAACAAGCGCGGCTATCTCAGCGACCCGGCCGAGAGCAGCGCCATGATCCTCCTCGGCGGGCTCGGTGAGCCGCTGTGGCAGGACGACCGGCCGCTCGTCTCCGTCCCGATGGCCCTGGTCGGCGAGGTGATCAACGAGATCGCCCGACCGGAGCTGCCGAACTTCGAACTGCTCCCCGAGGCCGAGCCGGTCCGGGTGGCGGACGCCGTGGGGGCCGCCGATGGTTGAGCGTTTGGGCGTCGCCGTCGTCGGCGCCGGATTCATGGGCGGGGTGCACGCCGAGGTCCTGACCGCCGACCCGCGGGTGGACCTCCGATGGGTGGTCGACCGGGACGAGCGCGTCGGCTCGGAACTGGCCACCCGGTTCGGCGCGCGCCCCACCGCGACCCTCGACGAGGCGCTGACTGACGACGCGGTCCGCCTCGTCGTGGTGGCCACCCCGGCCGCCACACACGAGCCCATCGCGGCGCAGGCGATCGCCGCCGGCCGGCACGTCCTGGTGGAGAAGCCGCTGGTGCTCTCCACCGGGCACGCCCGGCAGCTCGCCGACGCCGCGCGGGAGCGCGGGGTGACGGTGGTGCACGGCGGCAACTTCGTCTACGCCCCGAAGTTCGTCCGGGCCCGCGAGCTGGCGGCGGACCGGGACGCGCTCGGCGCCGTCCACTCGGTACGGGTGGCCTTCCGGACCTCCGGCCCGGACACCGACTGGTTCCGGTCGAAGGCGACCGCCGGCGGCGGCGCCCTCACCGACCTCGGATGGCACGCGATCGAGCTGTGCCGCTGGATGCTCGGCAAGCAGGCGATCCGCTCGGTCACCGCCTGCACCCGCCAGCTCAGTGCCGCCGGTGACGTCGAGGACCAGGGCGTGATCCTGCTCGAGTTCGCCGACGGCGCGATCGGCCAGTGCGACGTCTCCTGGCTCTGCCCCGGTGGCGAGCAGCTCACGGTCGAGGTGATCGGCACGGAGGGTTCGGTCAGCGCCGACCTCTGGCAGGGCATGGGCATCTCGGCCTACACCAACACCAAGTTCACCGAGGTGTGGGAACCCAACCAGGGGTGGCTGCGCCCCGAGTGGGAGTGGATCCGCAACAGCGGATACGTGCACCAGGACCGTCAGGTCGTGGATGCGGTGCTCGATGGCCGGCCGATGGCGCACACCCCGGAGGACGCCGTGGCGATCGTCGGTGCGCTGGAGGCCGCCTACCGTAGCGCGGCCGACGGACGGAAAGTGGAGTTGGATGCCTGACAACAGCGCCCCCCGGGGCGTGCTCTCGATGACACCGTTCTTCCTCTACGCCGATCACCAGAAGCTGTGGAAGCCACGGTTCGACCCGATGGGCGGCATGCACGTCCTGGGCCACGCGATCGTCACGGAGATGGCCCGCCGCGGTTTCCCGCAGCGGGTCCTCACCATGGCACCGCCCGGCATCCCGAAGGACCTGCAGATCGCACCGAACATCAGCGTGCACGCCCGGCGTCTGCCGGTCCTGCCGATCCCGTCCAAGCTGGAGGGATACTTCGGCCTGGTCGGCGCCTGGGCCAAGGCCAGCCTGCTGTACGTGATGCGCAACAAGGAGCAGCTCAAGCGCGAGATCGGCATCGTGCACGCGCACTGCGACGGCTCCGGTTCGGCCCCCGCGTACGCGTACGCGGCGGCGCAGGTGCTCGACGTGCCGATCGTCGCGCACATCTACTCGTGCCGGTCGCTCACCCAGCACCCCACCACGCTCTTCGAGCGGGTGGCCGACCCGGTGGCGAAGTCGGCCGAGAAGTACGTCATCCAGCACGCCGGGGCGGTCCTGACGCTCAGCGACAAGGTCCGGGAGCGGATCCGGGACGAGCTCCACGTCCCGGACGACCGGGTGCACCGGCTGGCGCACCTCGTGACGGACAACTTCGTCAGTCACGACACCCCGGAGCGCCGGGAGGAGCTGCGGCAGCGGTTCGGGCTGACCGACGACCGCCCGACGGTCCTCTACGTCGGCCGGATCTCGTCCGAGAAGGGCGTCGACTGGTTCGTCAAGGCCGCGGCCGAGGTGAACAAGCGGCGCGACGTCCGCTTCCTGATCGCCGGGGACGGGCCACAGCGCGGCGACGTCGAGGCACTCGCCCGGCAGCTCGGGGTGACGGACAAGCTGGTCATCACCGGCTTCCTGACCCCCGAGTACATCCCGTCGATCATCTCGCTCTCCAACCTGGCCGTCCTTCCCTCGCAGTACGAGGAACTGGGCGTCGTGGTGCTGGAGTACATGCTGATGAAGCGCCCGGTGGTGGCGCACGACGTCAGCGGCGTCCACAAGCTGGTCCAGCACATGGAGACCGGCGTCCTGGTGCCGCCCTTCGACCCTCCGAAACTCGCCGAGTCGATCGAGATGGTCCTCGACGACCCGGAACTGGCCCGCCGCCTGGCGGACAACGCCGAGTCGATCCCGCACCGGGAGTACTCCCTCGCGGGGGCCGGCGCCCGTCTGGAAGCGATCTACCAATCCCTAATGGAGGAGTCCTGAGATGACTGCCCCTCGCAAGATCGTCACCGGTGTCGCCTTCCCACCGTCGCTGTTGGCGGAGACCCCGCCGATCTCGGTGGCGACCCTCACGGCCTACCTTCGAGACAAGGGCATGCCCGCCCGTGGCCTCGACCTGAACGCGGACTTCAACCAGTACCTGCTGGACCGCGTCGAGATCGAGCAGGTGCAGGGCCCGGTGAACGACCACAAGTTCACCGAGCCCTTCATCAAGCAGTTCTTCCTGAACCACATCACGGGCAACTACTTCACCGACACGAACTTCGAGCAGTGGGAGCTCAACCAGCAGTGCCAGGTCGCCCCGGAGAGCCTCTCGATCTGGGACCCGCCCTTCCCGTACTCGTACTGCGAGTTCCTCTCGATCCTGCGGGACGAGCCGGAGCGGGTCGCCAAGCTGGTCCGCGACCCGGAGGCGAACATCTACCACGCGTTCTACCGCGACAAGGTCGCGGGCGCCGCCTCCGAGCTGGGCCTGATGGGCTTCTCCATCATGGGTTACAACCAGGTCATCCCCGCGCTGACCCTGGGCTACCTGATGAAGCAGGAGAACCCGGACCTCTACATCTGCTGGGGCGGCCCGTGGGTGACGTCCTTCGCGGACATGCTCATCCCCCGCCTGGAGACCTGCCCCGAGCTGGGCGACCTGATCGACGCGCTGGTCGTCCGGGAGGGCGAGGAGCCGCTGCTGAAGATGGCCGAGGCGCTCTCCCGTGGCGAGCGGCCGAAGGGCATCCCGGGTGGCTGCAAGCCGATGTCCGAGCAGAGCGTGCTCGACACCAAGCCGGTCGGCCGCAAGCTGCTGCTGGAGATGTCGAAGCCGCGGGAGAACGTCCCCAACACGCACTGGCGTGAGGAGGACGGCCACTACGAGCGCAGCGGTGACATCTCCTGGGTCGCGGACATGAACCTGATCCCGACGCCGGACTACAGCGACTTCGACCTGTCGCTGTACACCACCTTCCGGGAGGGGCAGGGCAGCCTGGTCCTCCAGGGCTCGCGCTCCTGCTACTACATGAAGTGCTCGTTCTGCAACGCGATCACCAACTTCGCGCCGTGGAGCTACCGGGAGCGCAGCACCGAGAACCTCCAGAAGGACATCGACACCTTCCTGGAGAAGTACGAGGGGGTCGTCCACTTCGACTTCGCCGACGCGGTGTTCCCGGCCAAGCGCCTGGTGGAGATCGCCGACTTCTTCATCGAGAAGAAGCGCCCGGAGCTCTTCTGGGAGGTCGACGTCCGGTTCGAGGGCAACATCGACAAGGCCGTCCTGACCAAGATGCGCGACTCGCAGGGCACGCTCCGGTTCGGCCTGGAGACGGCGAACGAGCGCCTGCTCGACCTGGTCCGCAAGGGCAACCGGATGGACGTCGTCCACCGGCTGCTCCAGGACAGCCGCGAGCTGGGCTACAAGCCGTTCCTGATGACCATCGTCGGCCTGCCCACCGAGGAGCGGCACGAGGCCGAGGAGCTGTACGAGTTCCTCAGCGAGTACCACGACACGGTGACGTACCAGATCGCCGACTTCATCGTCGAGCGGAACTCCCCGATCCAGCTCCGGCCGGACGAGTACGGCATCCACATCGAGGACGACGAGCAGCAGAGCTTCCACCACAACCTGCACTTCACCCGTCGCGCCGGATACAGCGACGACGAGGCGCAGGAGGTCTACCGGGACATCCTGGTCCGCACCCTGCAGCGGTTCAAGGGGGCCCACGAGGTGGACGTGGAGCAGGAACGCAGCCGGGTCGACCCGTCCGACTCGGTCTACCGACTGAGCCTGCGGGCCGGATCCTTCGCATTGGAGAACTACTGGGTGAAGTACAACAACATGCCGTTCGAGGGTCTGGTGCCCATCGGCTACAAGATTCAGCAGCAGTGGACGGACATGAGCAACAAGGGCACCGTCTTCGAAATCGACCCGGACATCGCCCTCGGGGCCCTCGCTGGGGCAGGTAGCCACTGATGACGCAGAAACTGGCCATCCTCGGCGGTGAGCCGCTCCGCACCCGGCCGTGGCCGGAGTGGCCGCACGTCGGCCCCGAGGACGTGGATCGCCTCCGTAAGGTCATCGAGACCCGCAACCTCGGCGGCATCCCCTTCCCGAACACGCTGCACCAGGAGTTCGCCGAGCGGTTCACCGGCCGGCTCGGCGCGAAGTACGGCCTCCTGGCGGCCAACGGCACCGTGACCCTGTCGATGGCGCTGCGCGCGCTCGGGATCCACGCCGGCGACGAGGTCATCACGACCGCCTTCACCTGGATCGGGACGGTCGCCGGCATCGTGCACGTCAACGCCGTGCCGGTGCTGGCCGACATCTCCGACGACAACTGGTGCATCGACCCGGTGAAGGTCGAGGAGGCGATCACCGACCGGACCAGGGCGATCATGGTGGTGCACCTGGGCAACCAGGTCGCCGACATGGACGCGCTGCTGGACATCTGCCGCCGGCACAACCTGCTGCTCATCGAGGACTGCGCGCACGCCCACTTCGCGGAGTGGCGCGGCAAGTGCGTCGGCACCATCGGCGACGCCGGCAGCTACAGCTTCGAGACCAGCAAGATCATGACCTCGGGCGAGGGTGGCTTCCTGGTCACCGCCACCGAGGAGGCGTTCCACCGGGCGATGTCCGCGGCGCACGTCGGCCGCAAGGAGGCCCCGTACGACAAGTTCCCGGGCCGGATCTTCGGCTGGAACCACCGGGCCACGGAGATGCAGGCGGCCGTCCTGCTGGGCCAGCTCGACCGGTACGACGAGCTGGACCGGCAGCGGACCGCGATGGCGGAGCTGCTGACCAAGGGGCTCACCGAGATCGGCGGCTTCATCCCGCTGGCGGAGGACCCGCGGGTCACCCGGCGCCAGCGGTACGAGCTGCTCTTCCGGTTCGACACCCAGGCGTGGGACGGGCTGCACCGGGACAAGGTCCTGGAGGCGCTGCTCGCCGAGGGCGTGGAGTTCGAGGGGAACACCTTCTACCCGCCGCTGCACCGCGACGAGCTGTTCCACATCACCGCCGACGACTGGCCGGCGATCCGGGAGCGGTACGGCGAGCGGATCTCCCCGGACGCGTTCCACCTCCCGGTCGCCGAGCGGGTGGCGTGGGACGAAGCGGTCTGGATCCACCACTCGATGCTTTCGGTGGAGCCGGAGGACGTCCAGGACATGTTGGACGCTGTGGTGAAGGTCCGGGACAATCTGGGGGCGCTGAAGCAGAGCCTATGATCGGTCCATGGCTCTGACGAAGCTCGGTCGGGCGGACACCCCGCCCGACCGATCCCTCGAAACCTTCCCGATCGGCGACAGCTCGCAGGAGATCACCATCGACTGCCGGGAGTTCACCTGCCGCTGCCCCATCACGGGGCAGCCGGACTGGGCGACGATCCGGATCGACTACCGCCCGGGGGACCGGGGAGTGGAGACGAAGAGTCTCAAGCTCTACCTGGAGACGTTCCGGGACGAGGGGATCTTCCACGAGCACCTGGCGACGAAGATGCGTGACGATCTGGTGGCCGCTCTCGAGCCGGTCTTCCTCAAGGTCACGGTCAACTTCAACGTCCGGGGCGGCATCGCGCTCGCGGCGTCGAGCACGTACGAGCGCTGAACCCGCCCGGGACGGCCCGGAAAGACGGCGGCGGCCGGTGGTTCCCGTAACCACCGGCCGTCGCCGTTCTCGTCGTACTCCGCCCGCGGTCCGCTGGGGACAGGTACGCACGCGGGCGGGCCGGCGCCCGGAGGCACCGACCCGCCCGGATCAGGTCAGAGGAACTCGTCGAGTAGTTGGAAGTAGGTCAGCTTGTACTCGTCGACGGTGGCGCAGCCGTACCGTTGGAGGAAGTGCTCGCTGTACGCCGGCCCGTAGCCCCAGACGTCGTCCTCGCCGATGTTGTACAGCGCCAGGGCGAGGTCGGTCCACCGGTCGGCGACGCCGACCCGGTCGACGTCGATGACGCCGGCCAGGTTCAGCGTCTCGGGGTCGATCAGCACGTTGTCCAGGCACAGGTCGCCGTGGCAGACGACGAGGTCGTCCTCGGGCGGGGGCGTCATCCGGCTCAGCTCGTCCCAGAGCTGCTGGGCCGTCCAGCCCTCGTGCGCGGTGTCCACGTCGTCCGGGTCGAACGCGCCCAGCTCGATCCCTGCCTTCGCCTGGTGGATCAGGTCGGGTAGCCGCCGCTCGAAGGGGCACTCCGCCACCGGCAGGTCGTGCAGCGTACGCGCGATGTCGGCGACCACCTCGATCACGCGCCGGCGTTCCTCCGGCTTCCAGTGCCGGGCGGCCGGCCGCCCGGGCAGCGTCCGGGTGACCACCCACTGGAGGTCGTCGTTGGCGTCCACCGCCACGACCTCGGGAACGGGGATCCCCCGGGCGGCCAGCCACTGGAGCCGCTCGGCCTCCTTCACCGGGTTGAACCGATGGTCGTCGGGGTGCCGGGGCGGGGTGGTCTTCACGTAGAAGGAGGGCGCCTCCCCCACGCGGTAGACCGTCGCGCCGGACGAGCGTTCGCCCAGGCACTCCCACGGTTCGCCCCGGTCACCCCAACCGGCCACCGGAATCGGTGCCGCAGTCACCATCGCAGGCCCTGGCTCCGTCTCCTCAGCCCGCCGGTCAGGCCTTGGGGTCGGGGACGAGGACCGGCCTGATGCTGCGGTCCCGGTTGACCACCTTCTCGATCGTCTCGTCGATCAGCGCGTTGGTCCGCTCGTCGTCCCGCAGCAGCCCACCGAACGCCCACTCGGCGAAGTCCAGCTTCCGCTCCTCCGTCAGCTCACCGCCCGTCGTCGGCGCGATGTCGGGGCGCTCCGCCACCACCTGACGCGTCGCCTTCCGGAACGCCGACAGCGCGTGATCCACCGCGGCCTCGTCGAACGCGGTCGTCACCAGCTGCGTGCCACTGTCCTCGAAGTACACGCCGTACTCGTGCGCCGCCTCGTAGATCTCCCAGCCCAGCTCGTCGTTCGGCAGCACCACGTCGAACATCAGGTCGGGGCCACCCACCCAGTTCGGGATCCCGGCCTCCGTCAGGATCTCGCGCATCCCGTCCGCCAGCCGGCGGCCCATCCGCTCCGCGTTCTCGTACACGCCCGGCGTGTCCAACACGTCCATCACCGCCAGCGCCGCCGCCATCGGCGGCACCTCCCGCGTGTACGTCCCCTGGACCCCCGCCACGTCGTACGCGTCGATCAGATCCCGACGACCCATGACCGCCGCCAACGAGTGGCCGTTCGCCAGCCCCTTGCTGATCACGATCAGGTCGGCCGGAACGTCCAGCCCGTGCACACCCTTCGGCCCCGCCCGGAACCCGGTGTACACCTCGTCCATCATGAACGGCACGTCGTACCGGGCGCACGTCGCCGCCATCCGCCGGTAGTAGTCGAGGTCGAAGTACAGCAGCTCCGGCGAGATGAGCACGCCGGCGACCTCGTCACCGAACGCGTCCAGCATCTTCTCCAGGGCCTTCTCGTTGTACCCGAAGCCCACCACACCCGAGGACTGCCGGTACCCGAACTCCTCGGACGCCAGCTGCCACTCGTGCCAGCCGTGGTAGCCGCAGCTCAGGATCAGCTCACGGCCCGTCGCCGCCCGCGCGAACCGCGTCGCCAGCGCCGTGCCCTCGGAGCCGGTCTTGTGGAACACGACCTTCTCCGCGCAGGCGTACCGCTCGCACAGCCGCTCCGCCAACTCCACCCGCGGCACCGACAACGTCGACGCGAACGCCGTACCGTAATCCCGGATCTGCCGCGTGATCGCCTCGATCACCGCGGGGTGCCGGTGCCCCAGGATGATGGTGCCGCTGGAGGCCGTGAGGTCGACCATGCGGTTGCCCTCGACGTCGGTGAGCCACGCACCCTCGCCCGACGAGATCATCGAGGAGAACCGCGTCTGGATGTCGTACTTCTCCGCCGCGGTCACGCGCCGGGCCCGCTCGATCAGCCCACGGTTCGTCAAGTTGGCAGAATCCATGTCCTGGCTACCTTCTCTCGCCGATTTATGATCTTGCCCAGGGACGTCGCCGGGATGCGTGCCGAGCCGTCCGACCGGCATGTCCGATCCGTCGTCGGCGGCCGCCACCGGCGATCCCCCAAAAACACCGTGCGCGCCAGCATATAGCACCGCACCTATGCGCGGTATGGCCGAAACAGCTCTTGACGGTTAGCGGTTTAACTTTCCGTCGCATCGCGTAAACAGGGTGGAGCAACCACCGGTCATACGTTTCCAAGCTCTCGAATCAGGGCGTCACGGACCACGTCGAGGTCGCCCCCATCCACACCTCACGTACCGTGGTTTTCCGCGACGAAAACGGACAGGCCGAGACCACGCGGCTGCCCGGGCGAACCTCATTCTTCCCGGATCGAATCAGCGTGCCTCGGCCGAGTTGCCCGAAAGGCCGGGCCGCAACACTTCTTCCAAGCGTCGCGACCCGATCGGAAACGTCGGCATGCCTACCCTGGGTGACCGAGCGTGGGAATGAGGAGGCCGTCGGCCGTGCGCCCGCCCGGCGCCGGCGTACCCCGCCGCGGTCAGCCGACGACCGCCTCGGCCCCGACCATCTCGGACTCCCGTCGCCCCTGGTCGAGCAGCTCGACGAAGCGCCGCTGGATCCGTCCGATCCGCTCGTCCTCGGTGGGGCGGACGAGGAACGAACACCCCTCGGTGTCCCCCGCCGTCTGGGCCCCGACCTGGGCGCTGACCTGCGGCACACCGCTGTAGAGCGCGATGGCGGCGGCGATCATGTCCCCGGCGAAGCGGCAGAACTGGTCCGCGCCGGCGCCCTTGACGACGTCGGCGACGTGCTGCATCACGCAGACACACCCCTGCGGGTGGCCGAGGGCCAGCAGCCCGTCCGCGCTCTCCCGGACCGCCCGCACGGTGGCCGGAAGCTCCTCCGGGTCGTCCGGGTCGAGCTGCGCCATGCTGTGCTCGACCAGGCGCGCACCGGCCTCGGCCACGGAGACCGGACCCTGCCGGCGGCGCTCCTCGCCCTCCAGGACGTACCCCGGCCAGAGCGCCATCGCCAGCGTGCCGACCCAGGCCGTGTAGAGCTCGTCCGCCTCCAGCACCCCGTTGGCGAAGGCGAAGTTGAACTGGTCGAAGAAGGCCGGGTCGGTCAGCGGATCGACGATTCCCCTGGTCAGGCAGGTCTGGTAGTCCGGGGAGCCGTAGATCGGGTAGAACGGGTTCGTCCAGAACTCGACGCCCGCCAGCGTCAGGTTCACCGCGTCCTGGACGATCGCGTCGAGGGTCTGGTCGGGGAGCCCGACGATGATCGCGGCGCTCGCCCTGAGCCCGAACTTCTCGAACAGGGCCACCCCGGCGGAGACCTTGTCCAACGAGGTGAACCCCTTGCGCATCTTGCGCAGCCGGGCCGCGTCGGTCGTCTCCAGGCCGAGGAAGAGGTCGTCGAAACCGGCCGAGACCATGCTCTCCACCAGATCCTCGGTGAGCTTCACGACGGTCATCCCGTTCGGCAGGCTCAACCGGATGTCCAGTTCCCGGCGGACGATCTCCTGGCAGATGGCGTGCACGCGCTCGATGTCGAAGGTGAAGTTGTCGTCCTCGACGAGGAACCGCCGCACCCCGTGCACCCGGACGTAGTGTTCGATCTCGTCGACCACGCGCTCCGGGTCCCGGGCCCGGAACTGCTTGCCGACCGTGGCGTGGACCGTGCAGAACGAGCAGGAGAACGGGCAGCCCCGGCTGGTGATCAGGGTGACCGCGTTGCCGTACCGGGCGAAGTCGAGCTGGTCCGCGGCCGGCGGCGCGAGGGAGTCGAGGTCGGCCACGAAGGGTGCGCGCGGGCGGATGTGTGGCGCGCCGGCCGTGGCGCAGTCGCAGAGCCCCTCGCCGCAGCGGAAGGCCACGCTGAGTAGTTCGGTCAGGGGCCGCCCGGTGGCGAACGCCTCCATCAGCGCGACGGTGGACACCTCGGCCTCGCCGAGCATCACCACGTCGATCTCGGGGACCTGCAGGACGTGCTGGAATGCCACGGTGCCGTGCTGGCCGCCGAGCACCACCTTCGCGTTCGGCAGCACCCGCCTGGCCATC
The DNA here is from genome assembly GCF_039871625.1 of Micromonospora sp. B11E3. Taxonomy (NCBI): domain Bacteria; kingdom Bacillati; phylum Actinomycetota; class Actinomycetes; order Micromonosporales; family Micromonosporaceae; genus Micromonospora; species Micromonospora sp. B11E3. Next base: position 44,800 of record NZ_JBDPMC010000026.1, read on the forward strand.
CGGGCCAGCTCGTAGGCCGTCTCGTAGTAGGGGGTGAACATGCAGGAGATGCCCACCACGTCGGCACCGCTGGCGGCCATGGCCGCCTCGATCCGCTCCATCTTGGCGCCCCAGTGCATGATGTGCCGCCAGCGCGGATGGCGGTCCAGCTTGGCCCGCTCGATGGGGGTCAGCTCGGCCTCGGGCACGACGTGGTTGTCCTCGTCGTACGCGAGGGAGTCGAACAGCTCGGTTTCGTGACCTGCGGCGCGCAGGGCGCCTGACACGTACGCGAGCCCGATCGGCACGTGCCGCCCAATCTCGACCATGCAGCCGCGGATCGGAGGCTTGACCAAGAAAACCTTCATTCGATTACCTCCCTGTAACAGAATGACACTGCCCCGAACAGCGGGTGCGTTGGCTGCTCCTGACCTACACCACGGTAATCGATGCGGTAACCCCAACAAATACCTGGAAAGAGCCGGATGCCCGATCAGCAACCGGTAATGAATATTTCCCCAGATAAGCGACGCTTCCTCACCCACCGCCGCTCGCCGAGCTCATCCGGTAGGCACTCGCGATTTGGCTTTGCGGCCCCCTATGCGTGTCCCCCGCGACCGGCCGAAGGCCGCTGGGCAGGCGGGTCAGCCTGACGTTTTATTGCCGACGCCGACGGATGCACGCCGTACGAGGCGGCGCGCTCGGGCGTCTCGGCGGCATCCTCGCCCGACCTGTGGAGCCGGCTGGCCGGGAGGATTGACAGCAATCTGCCAGGCGACCATCGGGTGGCGTTCTTCGAGACCGGGACGGCGGCGGCGTCCGGACGGCCGACATCCACACGTACGCCAAGAGCGTGCGGCTCCCTCGTCGGCATGCGCCGGCGAGGGAGCCGTACCCGTTCCACCCGGGCGTCCGGTGCGGTACGACCTGCGTCAGGCGCCGGTGGCGCCGTCGATGGTCTGCCGGATCAGGTCGGCGTGACCGTTGTGCCGGGCGTACTCCTCGAGGATGTGCACCACGGTGGCGCGGAGGTTGTACACCTCGCCCTCGTCCTCGTAGGTGTCGCCGAGGTCCCGCAGCCCGAACGCCTTGCGGGTCAGCTCCACCTCCTGCTGGAAGAGGTCGAGGTCGGCCACCACGTCGGCGGTCGCGACGTCGTCCCAGGCGCCGTCCGGGCTCTCCTCCGTGGAGTACGGGTCCTCGACCTCCTCGCCGGTGAAGAGGCTGCGCAGCCAGCGCTCCAGCTCGGTCATGTGGCGCACCAGCCCGAGCAGCGTCACGTTGGTCACCGGGACGGCGGCGGTCTTGAGCTGCTCCTCGGTCAGGCCCGAGCACTTGAGCAGCAGGGTGTCCCGGTGGTAGTCGAGCCAGCCCGCCAGCACGGCACGCTCGTCGCCCAGGGCCGGTTCTGGCTTCCGGTCGACGGCAGGGGCGGTCCAGGTCATGGGGTTGTCCCTTTCGATAGCTGAGTCACCTGCGGAAAACGGCGGTCCGTCACCCGGCCGCAGGGTACGCCGGGAACGGCAGGATCCGGGCGGTCCCGTCCTGGCTGGCGGTGACGATCCGCGAGCCGGAGCGGTCGAAGCCCATGTTCCACACGGGAGCGCTGTGCCCCGTCTCCAGCTCGCCGACCTGCTTTCCGGTGGCCACGTCCCAGACCCGGACCGTGCAGTCCTCGCCCGCGCTGACCAGCAGCCGGCCGCTCGGGTGGAAGGTCACGCCGTCGACGACGTCGGTGTGCCCGACCAGCGGATCGACCGCCGGGCGGCCGGCCGCATGGTCCCAGATCCGGACGGTCAGGTCGTCCGAGCCGCTGGCCAGCAGCCGGCCGTCCGGGCTGAAGGCGACGCTCACGGCTCCCTTCGTGGTCCCGACCAGGGGCACGCCGACCGGTCGGCCGGTCGCGGTGTCGTACAGCCGCACCGCGTCGCCGGTCGAGGCGACCAGGTGGCCGTCCGGGTGGAAGGCCACCCCGTCGATCTCGTCCATGCTCTCGGTGAGCGGCTCGCCCACCGGCTCACCGCCGGGGACCTTCCACAGCCGTACGGTGTGGTCCGCGCTGCCGGTGGCCAGGAGCCCGCCGTCGGGGTGGAAGGAGACCCCGTAGACCCCGGCCGTGTGCCCGGTGAGGGCTTCGCCCACCTGTTTTCCGGTGGCGACGTCCCAGATCCGGGCGGTCCGGTCCTCGCTGGCGCTGGCCAGGAGGTGGCCCTCCGGGTGGAACGCCACGAGCCAGATGGTGTCCGTGTGCCCGGTCAGCGTCTCGCCGACCTGCTCGCCGGTGGTGGCGTCCCACAGGCGGATGGTGGCGTCCTCGCCGCTGGTGGCGACGAGGTGGTCGTCGGGGTGGAAGATCGCCCCGATGACGCCCTCCCGGTGTCCCCTGAGCACCAGGGACGGTTGGGTGGGGGGAACTGCTACCGGCTCCACGCGCGTGCTCCGTTCTCGACGTGGGTGTGGGTGACAGGAGTGGCCCGGTGCCGCACCGTGCGGCGCGGCACCGGGCGTCGGACGGTGCAGGGTCGGTACGGGTGGCCGGCCCCGGGGGCGCGACCCACGTCAGCGCGTCAGGCGGCCCGCCGCTGCCGGCCGACCAGGGCGAGCACGGCCGCCAGCACGGCGATGAGGGCGGCCACCCAGAACGCCCGACGCATGCCCTCCACCGGGTCGGCGGGCGCGCCCGCGGCGGTGACGAGGACGGCGAGGCCCAGCGCCGGCCCGACCTGCTGCACGGCCTGGAGCACGCTGGAGGCCGCTCCGGTCACCTCCGGGGCCACGTTCGACATGATCGCCGCGGTGCCCGAGGCGAAGACCAGCCCGGCGCCGACGCCGCCGAGCAGCAGCGGGCCGAGCAGCGAGGTGGCGTAGCTGCCGTCGGTGGAGAACTGGGCGAGCCAGATCATCGCGACGGCGGTGAGCGCCCCGCCGATCGCGGCCACCACGCTCGCCCCCAGGCGGGGCACCAGCTGCCCGGTCAGGATCGCGGCGACCAGGACCAGGACCGCCGTCGGGAAGAAGGCGAAGCCGGTCCGCAGCGCGGAGTAGCTCCACACCCCCTGGAGGTACTGGGTGAGGAAGAAGAACATGCCGGCGAAGGCCGCCGGGAAGAAGAGCAGGGTGACGAACCCGCTGGCGCGGGCGCGGTCGGTGAAGAGCCGCAGCGGCAGCAGCGGCTGCGGGGCGCGCCGCTCGACCAGCACCAGGACGGTGAAGAGGACCGCCGCCGCGACGAAGCAGGCCACGACGACCGGGTCGCCCCAGCCGGCGGTGGAGGTGCGGACCAGGGCGTACACCAGGGCGACCATCGCGCCGGTGGCGGTGATCCCGCCGACCACGTCCAGCGAACCGCGCTGCGGCTGGCTCTCCTTGAGCGCGCGCGGGGCGAGCAGGAGGACCAGGGCGACCACCGGCACGTTGATGAAGAAGACCCAGGGCCAGGAGGCGGCGTCGCTGAGCACGCCACCGAGGATCAGGCCGAGGGTGCCGCCGGCCGCGGCGACGCCGGTGTAGACGCCGATCGCCTTGGCCCGGGCCGGACCGTCGGCGAAGTTCGTCGCGATCAGCGAGAGCGACGTCGGTGCCGCCAGCGCGGCGCCGAGGCCCTGGGCGGCGCGGGCGGCGATCAGCATCTCGCCGCCGTTGGCGAAACCGCAGACCAGCGACGCGACGCCGAAGACCGCCAGACCGACGAGCAGCACCCGCCGCTGGCCGACGATGTCGCCCGCCCGGCCGCCGAGCAGCATGAAGCCACCGAAGGCGAGGGCGTACGCGTTGACGACCCAGACCAGGTTGGCGCCCATCCCCAGGTCATCCTGGATCTGCGGGAGCGCGACGTAGACGACCGTCGTGTCGAGGACGAGTATCAGGGCACAGGCGGCCAGAAGGGCCAGCGCCAGCCCGGGCCGGTCGGGGCCCGACCCCCCAGCCTGCTGACGCTCCGCTCCGGTCACCTGTTCGGCCGTGTCAGACATAAAACAGCCTCATTCATATCGCTCGGAATCCGATTCCGCCAATGTATGCAATTCGGCGTGTCCGTCTGGAGACCGAAAACGGTCCGTCCGTCCACTGTCAGCGAATGTCACGGGCAATATTGCCCCCGCAACCGCCGCCCGCCGGACGGACAGGTCATCGCTGTCTGTCCGGCGGAAAAACGCTCTGCGGATATTGGCCACCGGGCCGGCGTCGACGGCGTCAGCGCCGTTCCGGCCGTCGCGCCACCGCCTGCGGGCGGTGCCACGGCCGGTCGGTGGTCACTCCTCCCGCAGGTCGAGAACCACCCGGATCGTGCCGTCGGTGCGGTTGATGGCCCGGTCGATGGCCGGCTCGTAGTCGTCCAGCCTGACGATGTCCGTGAGGATCGGCCGGGTGTCGATCGCGCCGCTCGCGAGCAGGTCGACCGCCTCCCGGTACTTGCCGCCCGGGCCCATCACGCCGACCAGGCTGGCGTACCCCAGCGGCAGGCGGGCGGTCTCCAGCGGGTGCTGCGCCCCGACCTGGTAGCCGACCAGGCAGACCCGCCCGCCGGGACGGACCAGGTCGAGCGCCCGGACCACCGACTCCGGGTCGCCGGACGCCTCGAACACCACGTCCACCTTGTCCTCGTACGAGGTCAGCTCCGGCAGTTCCGAGGGGTGCACCGCGACCTTGGCGCCGCTCTCCTCCGCGACCTTGCGGCGCTCGGCGACCAGGTCGGTGGCGAGCGTGACCGTCGCGCCGGTCACCTGGGCCGACTGGAGGATGAGCTGACCGATGCCGCCGGCCCCGAGCACGGCGACCCGCTCCGCCGGGCGGAGGTTGATCCGCTCCACCGCGTGCAGCGCCACCGCGAGCGGCTCGGTCTGGCTCGCCGCCGCGAGGTCCAGCCCCTCGGGCAGCTGGTAGAGGTTGGTCATCGGCACGGCCACGTAGGCGGCGCAGCCACCGTCCACCGTGAAGCCGATCTCGATCAGGTTCTCGCACATCACCGGAAGGCCGTCCCGGCAGGGGCCGCAGGTCTGGCATCCGACGATCAGGTCGCCGGCCACCGGACGCCCGACCCAGGACTCGTACCCCTCCGGGGCGGACTCCACGACGCCCGACCACTCGTGGCCCGGCACGATCGGGTACCGGTTGCCGTGCCACTTGCCTTTGTAGAGCCAGAGGTCACTGCCGCAGAGGCAGCAGTAGTGCACCTTGACCACGGCCCATCCGGGCGGCGCCGACGGACGCGGCGCGTCGATGACTTGAGCCTTGTGTCCCCCGTGGAACTGTAGCGCCCGCATTCGTCCCCCAACGCGCATGTAAGATGTTCTCCGGACACGATAGAGCCCGATCCATCGGTGCTCAATATGTTCTTCGGTCGAAGTTGCACCTTGACGCGGCTTCCATAGTCGACTAGCGTCCGGAAAAGGATTCGCGGTCTGTGGAGAATTGACGCCCCACATTTCGGTGTACGCTCCGGCATTCCGGCCTGGCCCGTGCTGAGGTGCCAGCAGTCCGCGTGGCACGTCGGGGGGTGTGGCGGTAGACATCACGAGACAGTCGTCGTGCCGCGTCTCATAAACGCTGTTGTCCACTGCCACTGTCGCGTCGTACCCGCGCCCCGCTCGTCTCGATATCACGCTCCGTCCACCTGTTGATGGTCCACGTCTCGGGATCGGAGTGGGATTGGGCACCAGCCAGGGCGATCCGTCGCGACCGGTGGCTGGTCGGCGTACCCGGGACCTGCGACACTCCCTTCCATTCACCCATGCCGCGCCCTGGCTGCGGTGCTCCGGCCGTCCCCGGCCCTCGCACCGCTCACCACCAGGGCCGCTCTACCGTCCCGCCCCGCCGGGCGTGACGGTGCCTCGCACCTGGCGGGGCGCCGGCTTCCGGCCTCTACCGGTATCCGTACCGAGAGAGCCGAGGAAACCCAGATGGACTCCGTACACTCCGACCTGAAGGTCGCCATCGTCGTCGCCGACGTCGCCATCGTGCTGATCGTCGGCTCCCTGCTCGTCATGCTGTTCCGCCGGATGAAGCAGCCCCCGGTGATCGGCGAGATCACCGCTGGCATCGTGCTCGGCCCGAGCGTCGTCGGCCTGCTGCCCGGGGACGTCACCGGCTTCCTGTTCCCCGCCGAACTCCGCCCCCATCTGTCGATGATCTCCCAGGTGGGGCTGCTGCTCTTCATGTTCCTCGTCGGTTGGGAACTCGACAGCAAGATGCTCAGGCGCAGATCCGGGGCGATCGCCTCGGTCTCGCTCTGGGCATTCGTCCTGCCCTTCGCGCTCGGCCTCGGCGCGGCCGCCCTCCTCTACTCGCGGCACGACGTCGTCGGCGGGAAGCACATCCCCTTCTGGTACTTCGCCGCCTTCCTGGGCATCGCGATGTCGATCACCGCGTTTCCGGTGCTGGCCCGGATCCTCACCGACACCGGGCTGGCGGGCACCCGGATCGGGGCCCTTACCCTGGCCTCCGCCGCGCTGGAAGACGTGCTGGCCTGGATCCTGCTCGCGGTCATGGTGGTCGGCTTCACGGCAAGCGGCGGCGTCGCCACCCTGGTCACCGTCCTGGGGCTGTTCCTGCTCTACGCGCTGGCCATGGTGGTCGTGGTCCGGCCGCTGCTGCGTCGGCTCGTCGGCCGGCTCACCCGGGGCGGCAAGGCCTCGCCCTACCTGGTGCCGCTGATCGCCGCCGGGGTGTTCCTCTCCGCCTACGCGACGTCCTGGATCGGGGTGCACGCGATCTTCGGGGCGTTCGCCTTCGGCCTGGTTATGCCCCGGGAGCCGCGGACGCTGCTCGCCGGTACGCTGCACGCCCCGCTGGAGAGCGCCGTCCGCCTGCTCCTGCCGATGTTCTTCATCGTCACCGGGCTCTCCGTCGACGTCGGCGCGCTCGGCTGGACCGGGCTGGGCGAACTGGCCCTCATCATGGCCGCCGCCTGCGTCGGGAAGCTGCTCGGCGCCGCCACCCCGGCCAAGCTGTCCGGCATGAGCTGGCGCGACTCGTACTCGGTGGGGCTGCTGATGAACACCCGGGGACTGACCGAGCTGGTGATCCTCAACATCGGCGTCTCGCTCGGGGTACTGGACGGCCAGATGTTCACCATGATGGTGCTGATGGCCCTCCTCACCACGGCCATGGCGGTGCCGCTGCTGCCCAGCGGCCTGCCCCGGGTCCCGGGGAACCTGTTCACCATTCCCGCGGGCACGAGGCCGTCGGGCCCGGCCACGGCCGCCCGCCCGGAGCCGGCGGACGAACCGGTCAAGGCCGGCAAGCGCTGACCCGCGTCCGAGGGCGGTGGTGGCGCGGGCCACCGCCGCCCTCGGCACCCGTGCGACCCCGGTGTGTCGCCCACCGCAGCCCCGTCGCCCTCGACGGTTCCCACCTGAAACCTGAGTAGGCTTAACCGCCGGCACGACGGCGTGACGGCGAGGTGAAGGGTGGTGGTTGGCGCATGCCGACGGAGAAGCGCAAGGCTGTGGTGCTGCTCAGCGGCGGGCTGGACTCCGCGACGGTGCTCGCCATGGCGGTGCACGAGGGGTACGAGGCGCACGCGCTGAGCTTCCGCTACGGCCAGCGGCACACCGTCGAACTGGAGGCCGCCGCCCGGGTCGCCAAGGCGCTCGGCGCGACCCGGCACGTCGTCGCCGACATCGACCTGCGGGTCTTCGGGGGGTCGGCACTGACCGACGACTCGCTCGCCGTCCCGCACCACGCCAGCGCCGACGAGTTGGGCGGCGACATCCCGATCACCTACGTGCCGGCCCGCAACACCATCTTCCTGTCGTTCGCCCTGGCCTGGGCGGAGACCCTCGACGCCTCCGACATCTTCATCGGGGTGAGCGCGCTCGACTACAGCGGCTACCCGGACTGCCGCCCCGAGTACATCGCCGCGTACGAGACGATGGCGAACCTCGCCACCAAGGCCGGCGTCGAGGGACGGCAGCGGCTGCGTGTCCACACCCCGCTGATCCAGCTCACCAAGGCCGAGACCATCCGTCGGGGGCTGGAACTGGGCGTCGACTACGCCTGGACGCACAGCTGCTACGACCCGGTCGACGGCCGCGCCTGCGGCACCTGCGACTCGTGCCTGCTGCGGGGGCGCGGCTTCGCCGAACTCGGGCTGACCGACCCCGCCCTGTCCCCCGGCGGGTGACGCCGGTGTACCGGGTCAAGGAGATCTTCTACACCCTCCAGGGCGAGGGCAGCCACGCCGGGCGGCCGGCCGTGTTCTGCCGCTTCACGAGCTGCAACCTCTGGACCGGGCGGGAGGAGGAGCGACACCGGGCGATCTGCCAGTTCTGCGACACCGACTTCGTCGGCACCGACGGCCCGGGTGGGGGCCGCTTCGCCACCGCCGCCGAACTGGCCGCCGCGGTCGCCGCCGCCTGGCGGGGCGAGGACCACCCGCGCAGCCGCCCGTACGTGGTGTGCACCGGCGGCGAGCCGCTGCTGCAACTCGACGAGGCGGCCGTCCGGGCCCTGCACGACGTGGGCTTCGAGGTCGCGGTGGAGACCAACGGCACCCGCCCGGCGCCGCCCGGCCTCGACTGGGTCTGCGTCAGCCCCAAGGCGGGCGCCGAGCTGGTGCTCACCCGGGGCGACGACCTGAAGCTCGTCTACCCGCAGCCGGGCGCCGAGCCGGCCCGCTTCGAGGGCCTGGACTTCGCGCACTTCATGCTCCAGCCCATGGACGGCCCGGACCGGGTCGCCAACACCGAAGCCGCGGTGCGGTACTGCCTGGAGCACCCGCAGTGGCGGTTGAGCCTGCAGACCCACAAGTACATAGGAATCGCCTGATGGAGATCTTCCGGGAGTTCACCTTCGAGGCCGCGCACCGGCTGCCGAACGTGCCCGAGGAGCACAAGTGCGCCCGGCTGCACGGCCACTCGTACCGGGTGACGGTGCACGTCAGCGGCGACGTCGACCCGCACTCCGGATGGGTGATGGACTTCGGCGACCTCAAGAAGGCGGTCGAGCCGATCCGCGACCGCCTGGACCACTACTACCTCAACGACGTGCCGGGGCTGGAGAACCCGACCAGCGAGGTGCTGGCCCGCTGGATCTGGGACCGACTCGCCGACTCGCTGCCGTTGTCCGCGGTGGCGGTCCGGGAGACCTGCACCTCCGGCTGCGTCTACCGCGGCGAGGGCTGACTTTCCGGGGCAGCAAGGACGGCCAGCCCTCCGGGGCAGCGGGGAGCGCATACGAAGAGGGGCCGTGCCAGCCTGGCACGGCCCCTCCACTCTCTCGGTTACATCCGCGTTCCGCTGGAGGCGTGCTCCTCGTCCGCCATCGACGCGTCCGAGTCCTCCATCGACTCCATGAACGCCTCCGGCATCGGCGGAACAGCTCCGCCCACCATCGCCTTCCCGGCGATGGCCGGCCACAGATGAACAGGGCCGTCCATCTCATCCGTCCGCAGCTCGGGCGGCGTGGGCTTCAGCGGCTGCAGACCGACGAGCTGCAACCGCCCCGGGACGACGTTCAGCCGGCCGAAGTCGTCCAGCCTGTTGCTGGTCCTGGCCACGATCCGGCGGTGCTGCCGCGTCGCCTCCAGGACCTTCTCCCGGGCCACCGGGTCGAGCCGCTTGCCGTCCTGCGGGTCGGTGCCCGCCTTCGCGTGCCCGGGCTGGGCGAAGTCCGCCTCGCTCACGCGCTGCCAGGCCTGGGTGTCCTCCCGGATGCCGTCCGCGAGCTGCCGGACCGCCTCCTCGTGGCTGACCCCCTCCTCGCGTGCCTGCCAGTACCGGTACACCCGGGCGGCGTGCCCGACCATGCCGGTGATGGAGCCCCCGCTGTTGAGGAAGCTACCGGTGCCGAACGAGTCGCCCGCGACCACGCAGTTCGCCGCGACCAGCGCGTCCCTGCCGATCCGCTCCACGGTGCTGACCAGCTTGGGAGTGGCGAGGATGAGGGTACGGGCGAGCTCCCGGCGCGGGATCTCGGTGAGCAGCGCAACCTGGTCGAGGAAGTAGTCCCGGACCAGGTACCGGTGCGCGCCGAAGTACTCGACCGAATCGGGGCTGGTGCCCGCGGGCAGCATGCCCGCCTGGACCGGGTCGAAGGTCCGGTAGTCCGGCACCTCCAGGATCGTCCAGCCACTCTCGGTGAATCCGTCATGACCGAGGGTGATCTGCCGAACCCAGTACTCGTTGCGCTGCTTGTCGAAGTCGGAGGCGATCCGCTGCCGCGAGCTGGCGCCGACGTAGACGGCGATCAGCCCGACGACGTAGTCCGCCTGCGCCACGACCGGGCCGCGACCGTCCTGGTGGTCGATCTTCACCAGATCCTGCGTGAAGCCGAGCCGCTTGGCGTCGTCGCTGTCCGCGCCCTCCGCGATCATGATCAGCCCGGGCGTGCCCAGGTCGACCAACTCGCTGCCCCGTACCCGGACCCGCCGGTAGGTGCCCTTCACGTCGAGTTCCCGGATCGCCTCGATCCGAACCCGCAGCCGGCCGTCCGGGCCCCGGACGAAGCCTTCCTCCGCCTTGTTGCCCCGACCCAGCCAGCGCTGCCAGCCGGCCGACCGGCTCGGCTGCGCCACCCGGTGGTACGTGAAGATCCGGCACCGCGGCTCCCGACCGGCGGCGAGGTCCATCCGCTCGATCGCCTCCAGGTACCGCCGAAGCATGATCAGCAGATCCTCGGCGTTGCACTGGAAGGCCAGCGGCTCGCCGAGAACATCGTCGATGCTGCGCCCGACGGTCTCCGGTCCGTGCTCCATCGCCGGGGCCGGGGGATGGATCTGGCTGGTCGTCCGGTGCGGCTTGCCGTCCACCCACCGGTCGTCGACGAACTCCGCGCTCCGGACGTGGCCGCCCAGGCAGGCGTCCACCCAGCCGAAGAGGATCTCGTCCGCCCGGGCCTCCGCGCCGTCCTCGGGATCCTCCCGGTAGAAGAGCTCGTGCAGGACGAACCGCTCGCCCGTGAAGGTCCGGGGAATCCCCTCGTCGCCGTACCGCTCCATCATCAGCCGGTCGATGACCGCCAGATGGTGGTAGATGTCCGCGCTGACCTTCCACTGGGTCAGCGTGAGGTAGGGGTCACCCCGCAGCTCGACGCCGACCGCCCGCCGGCCCATGGCGATCGACCACAGCATCGCCATCATGTTCGCCCCGCCCAGACCCACGGCGAGGAAGTCCGGGTCCGCCGCGCCGGCCGGGTCGACCTTCCGGAGACCCGACGCCGAGGCCACCTCGTCGAGCGTCTGGGGTGCCGTCTTCGGCACCTCGCTCTGCACGGCGAAGATGGCGAGCACGATGGCGGCCACCATCGTGCCGAAGCCCACCAGGAACGCCACCCGGAAGCCCTCGGTGAGGGCCGCCGCGGTCGCGTCGCCCCGGGCCAGCGCCGCCTCGGTGACGTTCGCCGCCACCGGGGCCAGCACCGCCAGCCCGAGCGCCGAGCCGATCTGCTGGGTGGTGTTCAGCAGACCGGAGCGGATCCCGCTGTCCTCGAGAGTGGCGTCGGCCAGCGCGATCCGCAGCGCCGGCGGCGTCGCCAGACCGGAGCCGATACCGATGAGCAGGATGGCGGGCAGCACGTCGACCAGGTACCTGCCGTCGGCCGGGATCCGGGCGAGCAGCAGCAGGCCGATCGCCATCAGCACCATCGCCGGGATGAGCAGCACCTTGGCGTCGTTCTTCCGGATCAGCCGCGGAGCGACCTTCAGCGAGGCGACACCGATGGCGACCGCGGTCGGCACGAACGCGAAGCCCAGCTCGTAGACCGTGAAGCCGAGGACGTTCTGCAGGTAGAGCGCGCAGAGGAAGAACATCGCGGTCGGGCCGGCGATCATCAGTGCGATGACCACGTTGGACCAGGCGACGTTCCGGGCCCGGAGCACGCTCGCCGGCACCAGCGGGTTGCGGGTGCGCCGCTGCCACAGGACGAACCCGACCATCAGCAGCAGCGCCACGCCGCCGAGGAGGGCCGTGCGGCCCGCGTCGGCGTCGGCCTGCACGATGGTGTAGACCGTCAGCATCAGCGAGCCGACCAGGGCCACCGCGCCGACCCAGTCGATCCCGTCGCCGGCCTTGGCGTCCCGGACGTTGTCCAGCAGCCGGGCGCCCATCAGGATGGTGACCAGCCCGATCGGGGCATTGACGAAGAAGATCCAGTTCCAGCTCAGCGAGGCGGTGAGCGCCGCGCCGGCGAGCTGGCCGAGCGCGGCCCCCGAGGACGCCACGAAGGCGTAGAAGCCGAGCGCGCGCGCCTGCTCCCGGGGCTTCGGGAACATGTTCACGATCATGCTGAGCACGACCGCGGTGGCCAGCGCACCGCCGACGCCCTGCACGAACCGGGCACCGACGAGCACCGCCTGCTCGGTCGCCAGGCCGCAGACCATCGAGGCGACGGTGAAGACGGTGAGCCCGGTGAGGAAGACCCGCTTGGTGCCGATCAGGTCGCCCAGCCGGCCGGCGAGGAGCAGCAACCCGCCGAAGGGGATGAGATAGGCGTTCACCACCCAGGCCAGGTTGGCCTGGGAGAACCCCAGGCCATCCTGGATGGACGGCAGGGCGACGTACACCGCGGAGCCGTCGATCACGGAGATCAGGATCCCCACGCAGAGCACGACCAGCGCGAGCTGACGTTCCCGCAGGCTCCGCAACGGCTGCACGGTGTCGCGCAGGACGACCGTCTCCCCCGAGGCGCCGTAGGAGTCGCCTCGGGGGGTGTTGACCGCGGTCACGACGCCGAACCCGCCCCGGCGGCGACGGGCTCCCGCATCTGCGCGGAATCCTCGGCAGCCATGGACATGTCCCCGTCAGCGGCGGCGCACATCATCTGCCGCTCGGCCGGATGATTATCGAGGATCGGTGGCAGGTCGACGGTGTGCAGCCGCCCGCTGCGCACCGAGAGCCGCCGCCAGTCCGAGTGGTCCAGCGGAACGAGCGAGTGCCGGTGCCGGCGCGTCGCGTCGATCGTGGTGGCCCGCTCGCCCGAGCTACGCCCGGTCTGCTCCTCGATCGCCCTGATCCGCTCCTCACCGAAGTTGATGGGCACGGCCTGGCTGAACTCCTGGGCGCTGACCTGGAGCCAGCCGAGGGTGTCCACCTTGATCTGGTCGGCCAGCTCGCGGATCGCCTGCTGCGGGCTGGCCCCCTCGTCGCGGGCCTCCCAGTACCGGTGCACGCGGGAGGCGTGCCCCACCATGCCGGTGACCGCGCCACCGCTGGTCATGAAGTGGCCGTTGCCGAAGGAGTCCCCGGCGACCACTCCGTTCGCGGCGACCAGGGCGTCCGCGCCGCACTTCTCGATCAGGCTGAACAGCTTCGGGCCGTACGGGCTCTGGATCTTCTCGAGCTCCGACACGGGCACCTCGGTGATCAGCGAGACCTGCTCCAGGTAGTACTCCCGCAGCAACTGCTGGTACGCGTTGAGGTACTCCTTCGAGCGCTTCGGCGTGCCCGGCGGGACGAGCCCGGCCAGGATCGGGTCGAAGGTCTTGAAGTCCGGCACCTGGACGAGGATCCAGCCCACCTCGGGGTCGTCCTCGTGGCCCACCGCGATCTGGCGGACCCAGTACTCGTTGCCCTCCTTGTCGAACTCGGAGGCGATCCGGCGGCGCAGCCGGCCGCCGACCTGCATCTCGAGGAAGCCGGCGAGGTAGTCCGCCTGGGCCACCACCGGGCCACGGCCGTCGTGGTGGTCGACCTCGACCTCCTCCTGCCGGAAGCCGAGCCGGTCCGCGTCGCTGCTGTCGAAGCCCTGCGCGATCATGAACAGCTCGGGGACGCCCAGGTCGATCAGGGGCGAGCCGGGCCTGCGGATCCGGCGGTACCGGCCCCGGTAGTCGAACTCCTGGACCTCCTCGATGAGGATGCGCTTGCGCCCGTCGGGGAGGCTGACGAAGCCGTCCTCCTGACGCATCCACTTGAAGAAGCCGTCGCCGTCGCCCTCGTCACCGACGGCGACCCGGTGCGACAGGAAGAGCCGCACCCGGGGGGTGACCCCGCGGGCGATGTCCATCTCCTCGATCATCTCGAGGTAGCGACGCAGCATGACCAGCACCTCGGAGGCGCCGGCCTGGAACGTCGACGGACCGTCGAGCACGGTCACCATGTCGCGGCCGACCTTGGCCGGATCGTGCTCGTCCGGCGGCTTCGCCGGATTGAGGACGGTGATGACCCGCTGCGGCTTGCCGTCCACGTACCGGTCGTCGATGAACTCCGTGTGGTGGACGAGGCCCGAGACATGGGCCGCCTCTCCGGCGATGCACTCGTCGGCGTACACGTCGCCGGGCTCGGTGACGGGGCTGTAGAAGGCCTCACGGAGCTTGAAGAGGCCGCCGTCGCCCTTGCGGGGGATGCCCTCCTCGCCGTACCGCTCCAGCATGAGCTGGTCGATCAGGCCCAGGTGGTGCCAGAAGTCCTCACGGATGTTCCAGTGCACGCCGAGCGACGGGTCGCCGCGCAGCTCGACGCCGACGCACTGGCGACCATGCGCCAGCGACCACAGCATGGACATCATGCTGGTCGCTCCCAGCCCGAGGGCGAGGAAGTCGGGATTCTGGATTCCGGTCCAGTCGGCCTCGATCCGGGTACGTCCCCGCCTCCGGAACCGCTTCGCCTGGTCGAGCGCATCCGGCGCGGCGCTGCCCGACAGACGCCCGACCAGAGCTAATCGAAGGTTCTTCATGGCTTCCTCAACTCCTGAACGTGACGGATAGAGCCAAGCAGGAATCGCCGAATGCGACACGAATAGCCGTCATTCGGCTATGTCAATGATAGATAAACTGTCAAGGAGATTGCCGTTGATCAGGTCAGGGTCCTGATGCATTCACGGAGACCCGAACAACTGCCATAGGTCTACGCTCCGCAGTGGGCCAGGCACGAATCGCGTGGTCGACCTCGTCCGCGTGCACGTCAACGGCCAGCTCGCTCACCGCTGGCCGGTTGCATCGCCGTCGGCCGATCGCATCCCACCCAACATTCGAGGCAACACCGGGCCCCGACTTTAACAGCGAGATCGGAGACCGTCCACATGCGGGACTCCCCGGCGACCCGGTCGGTCCGGATTTGGCGATCCGCCCGACTGCGTCCCCCACGGGCGCGTCCGGCATGTCAGTCATTCCCGACGCAGCCAGCCCTGCGCTGGCATTTCACCGGCGTATGGCGGCATTCGGCGCCCGAGGACTCACCGGATGCCGGTCGGGAAAGCGCCTACCCGCGGGCCGTATCCGCGCCCCGGCGGCGGTGGGATTCGGGACGGCTGTCGGAAGCCGGACCACCGGCAGGGGAGGCCGGGCCTGGCCGTTCGGTCGCCAGGCGCACCTGCTCGTACACCCAGTTCCGCGGCAGCCCGGTCACCTCCCGGACCACGTCGCGGACCAGCCGGGCCTCGGCGCCGTGGCGCACCAGCGTCTCGGTGAGGCGCGCGGCCAGGGCGCGGTCCTCGTCCGCGTGTTCCTCCGGGGCGCCGGCGACGACCACCGTGAACTGCCCCCGGACGACCGGCTCCGCGCCGAGGCGGGCGGCCAGTTCGCCGAGCCGGCCGCGGAGGAACTCCTCGTCGTCCTTGGTCAGGTTCCGGGCCAGCGCCGCCGGCCGGTCGCCGAGCACCGCGCCGAGGTCGGTCAGCATCGCGACGATCCGGTGGGGCGCCTCGAAGAAGATCAGCGTGGCCGGGGTCGACCGCAGGGCGGTGAGGGCCGCGCGCCGCGCCGCCTCCTTGCGGGGCAGGAACCCGACATAGTGGAACTGGTGGTTCGGCAGCCCGGAACCGATCAGCGCGGTCACCGAGGCGGTCGCGCCCGGCAGCGGCCGGACGGGCACGCCGGCCTCGACCGCCGCCGCCACCAGTCGGTAGCCCGGGTCGTTCACCAGCGGGGTCCCGGCGTCGGAGACGAGCCCCACGTCCGTGCCGTCCTGGAGCAGCCGCAACAACTGCTGGCTGCGGGACTCCTCGTTGTGGTCGTGGTAGCTCAGCAGCCGGACGTCGCTCTCCACCGACTGGAGCAACCGGCGGGTGTGCCGGGTGTCCTCCGAGGCCACGACACCGACCCCGCGCAGGACATCGATGGCACGGAGAGTGATGTCGCCGGGGTTGCCGATGGGGGTGGGCACCAGGTAGAGGGTGCCGGGACCGCGTTCGTCCGACCGCCGCGTTCCGTCCGCCGTTGCCACCCGTTGCCCTCCGTGTCGTCGGGCCAACTGTATCGGAGCCGCCGGCACGACCCCCGCGCCAGCCGGCGGGTGCCACGATCCGGCGGGCCGAGGTTCCGGAACCGCGCCGTCAACGTCCGGCGGCCGACACCCCTGTGACCAGGGAAACCGCCCCCTGTGACCAGGAAAATCAGTCGGTGGGATCGGGAGAAGACGGGTGCCGCCACCCCCGGGCGCGGACCCTTCCTCGCTACGGATCGTCACCAATTGAATACCTTGACACACTATTTTTGCATAACTTAAGATCCAACTTCGTCGGCAGCCAGCCATTACCGAAAGCGCCCCTCGACGATCATTCCAAACGGATCCCGTCTCGCTTCCGCCATAATCGCTCGAAAGGGCGCTGAATGCCTGAGCAGGATCACCCGACGATAACGGACATCGTCGTCTCGCCCCATTTCGACGACGGCGCGCTCTCGGTGGCGTCGGCGCTCAGCAAGGGCCCGTCGGCGCTTCTGGTGACCGTGTGCGGCGGCGCCCCGACGGGTGCCGGCGACGACGAGTGGGACCGCCTCTGCGGCTTCGAATCCGGCCCCGCCGCGGCCAGCGGTCGCGCCGCCGAGGACCGCGCGGCGGCGGCGCTCGCCGGCCACGACGTGGTGCACCTGCCCATCCCCGACGCGCCGTACCGCACGACCTTCCCGACCGCCGCGGTCACGGCGGCCCTGGCCCCGCTGCTCCGACCCGACGTGCGGGTCTGGGCCCCCGTCGGCATCGGCAGCCATCCGGACCACGTCGGTACGCGGGACGCCGTCCTGACCGCCGCCGCGGGAACGGGCTGCCAACTGCTCTTCTACGCCGACTGCCCGTACGCCTTCGGCTCGGGCTGGGACGCCGCGGACCGGGACCGGCCCCCCGCCGACCGGTGGGAGCCGCAGCTCGCCGCCCTGGCCCACCTGGTCGACGTGGATTGCCCACGGATCACCCGTCTGGACGACTCCACGATGCGGTTGAAGATCGCTATGCTTCGCTGTCACGCCTCGCAGTTGGCCGGTCTCTCCGTGGACCACCCTCATTTCATGGCCTGGGAAGGGCCGTTGCGCCAAGAGGTCTTCTGGCCGGCGTCCGTCCTCGCCCCCAGCCTGGAACCGACTCTCGGGAGTAGCGCATGATCGTCGGAGGCTCGACCATTCAGCCGGAGCGCGTCGACTTGGCGGCACTTCGGCAGCTCGGCGACGCCATGCGGAAGGTGGTCGGCGGCACGGAAGCGACCCCCCTCGCCAACCTTCTCTCCGGCGCGCCGGTCGACGCGGACGAGCTGGCCGGAGAGATCGGGGCGGACGGGCGACGGGCGCTGCTGGACAGCGGCATGGCCGTCGACGAGGGGACGTCCCTCACCTCGCCGCTGCGCGGCCACCACCTGCACGGCGTGGTGGTGCTCAGCGACCCGGACGTCGAGGAGGAGATCCAGCACCGCTGGTACGTCGACCCGCTCTGGGAGGCGGACCTGCTGATCCGGCTGATGCTGCGCCAGGGCGGGAAACGCGCCCTGGACATGGGCTGCGGCTCCGGGGTGATCTCGCTGGCACTCGCCGACCGGTACGAGACGGTACTCGGCGTGGACGTCAACCCCCGCGCGGTGGCGCTCTCCCAGCTCAACGCCGCCCTCAACGGCCTGGACAATGTCACCTTCCGCGAGGGCGACATGTTCGAGCCGGCCGAGGGCACCTTCGACCGGATCATCTTCAACTCGCCCACCAACGAGGAGGGGTCGGAGTTCGTCGACCTGCTCGAGGCCGGCGAGCCGATCCTGGAGACGTTCTTCCGGGGCGTGCCGAAGAAGCTGGAATCCGGGGGCGTGGTCGAGGTCAACCTCGCCATGAACGACTACCCGGGTGACCCCTTCCGCAACCGGCTCGGCGACTGGCTCGGCCTGACCGAGAACGGGCTGCGGGTGCACATCTTCACCTCCCAGCGCCGCGCCACGGAGAGCGGCGGGGAGTGGAAGCGGGGTTGGCTGGTGGTCGCGCCCGGCCCGGCGGGGCTCACCGAGACCGACTGGCCGTACCACGACCTGTACGAGGAGAACCCCGACGCCCTCCTCGGCGCGACGGAACGACAGCTCCGCGCCTGACCACCGCGCCCGACCACCGGGGCGGGCCACAGCGACGCGGAGACGATCAGCGGCCGAACCGGCGCCGACCGCGTCGTCGGCCGTTGCGTCGACGCTGTGGCCCGCCGCGGTCGGTCCGCCGCGGTCGGTCCGCCGCGCCGGGCATTTCCGTTCCGAATCGAGGATCGGAACGGCCGGTCCGAGACAGGTGGCTGCCGATCCCGACGGCACCGACGATGGAATCGATCGAGGTTGACCGTTACGTGACCGACTGACAGACTGCGAGTCGCGGCGATATCCACGGTGAGACCGCGGCTTGCCTGCACTTTGGACGGCCCTGGAGCCGACGGCGCCCCGCGACCTTCTCACCCCCCTCGTGCCGGCTGTCTGGAGGTCGCGGGTGACCACGAACGACAAGGTGCTCGACCCGCCGGACATGCAGGTCGGCGACCAGGTCACCACCGACGTCGGGCAGTGGACCCTCGGCGGACGCGGCCCCGGCGGGCTGGCGCGCACGTCGCTGTCGTTCGAGCGCCACCCGGCCGTCCGATGACCGAGCGGGAGCCTCTCTCCGGGAAGGCCAGGCGCTTTCTCGCGAGTCAGATGATCAGCCTGCTCGGCGACAACGTCACGCCGGCGATTCTGGCACTGGCCGTCATCGACGCGGGCTGGGCCAGTTCCGGCATCGGCCTGGTCCTCAGCGCGGCGATGGTTCCCAAGATTGCGATGTTCGCCTTCGGGGGCCTGCTCGGCGACGTACGCGACCGGCGGACGATCATGGCTGCCGCCTCGGTGCTGGCTGGCGCGGCGCAGGCGCTCACCGTGGTGTGCTTCGCACTGCACCTGCCCCTGTGGACGGTGGTGGCGGCTCAGGCCGGGTACGGGGTGGCCACGGCGTTCCTGCGGCCGGCCGCCTCGGCGTACCTGCCGGCTGTCGTCAGCCAGGGCGCGCTGGCCCGCGCCAACGGCCTGCTCGGGTCGGCCTCCGGCCTCACGGCGGTCGGCGGCCCGGCCGTCGGCGCGCTGCTCGTGCTGTTCGTGTCCCCGGTTGTCGGGCTGGCCGTGGACGCGCTGTCCTTCCTGTTCTCCGCGGCCCTGCTGTTCGGCCTGCCCGCCAGCCGCGGACCCGCCTCGACGAAGCGGACCTGGTCCATGATCACCGAAGGGGTGCGGGAACTCCTCAGCCGGCGCTGGCTCGCCGTCGAGACCGTCGCGTCATGCCTGATGCTCCTCCTGGTGACGAGCCCGTTCTTCGTGCTCGGGCCGCAACTTGCCGAGCGGATGAGCGGTGCGACGGCGTGGCCGCTCGCGCTGGCGGCGTTCGGCGTGGGGCAGATCGGCGGCAGCGTCCTGGGCGGCTGGGGCCGCATCGACCGGCCCATGCTGCTCGCCGGCGCCGGCGTGGCCCTGCTCAGTCTCCCGCCCGTCGTCCTGGTGCTGGGCCTGGGGCTGTCCGCGCTGGTCATGGCCCAGGTAGGGGTCGGTGTCGCGCTCGGCTTCTACAACGTCGTGATGACCACCGCGATCCAGCGTGACGTGCCCGGTTCCGTGCTCTCCCGGGTGGTGTCGGTGAACTACCTCGCCTCCTTCGGGCTGGCACCGCTGGGCTACCTGCTCGCACCGGTTGCCGCCGGGTGGCTCGGCGAGCGGCCGGCGATGGCGGGCGCCACGGTCGGCGCGCTGGCGGTCAGCGCGCTGCTGTTGTCCGCGCGGCCGATCCGGCAGTACACCGTCGGCAGGGTGGCGGCCTGAGGTGACCACGACACCGGACAGGCCGCCCGGGGCCCTGGGCTCGGTGGCGGGAGCGCGTACGACCGGTGCCGGCGCATCCCCGAACCGGCACCGACCGCACACGTCGAGGGGAGGACCAATGTGGAGCGCTGTCGGCTTCGACGCCGCGGAGACTCTCTTCTACAACCGCGGACTCGCCGAGCAGCTCGCGGACTGGGATCGTGGCGGACAGCCCGAGCTGGAGCAGGCGACGGTGGCCAGGGCGGTGCAGGCGGTCGGCGGGCGCGGGCTGTGGCCCGAGGACTCCGCCGGGTACGCCGAGCGGCTGGCACGGTGGTCGGAGTTCTACCGGACGGTGTTCGTCGAGGCGGGCCTTCCGCCGACGGAGGCGGCGGAGCGCGGGGCCCGCTGTGGTCAGCTGGTCGCGGACCCGCGTCAGTACGCGCTGTTCGACGACGTCCCGCCGGTGCTGGACCGCCTGGCCGCCTCCGGCGTGCCGGTCTGCGTGATCTCCAACTTCGATCCGCTGATCTGGGACATCCTGGACCGCCTGGCGCTGCGTGACCGCTTCCGCGTCGTCGTCACCTCGTGGGATGTCGGGTCCTACAAGCCGGATCCACGGATCTTCGAGGTCGCGCTCGAGCGGATGCGGGTGAGCCCGCAGTCGATGCTGTACGTGGGCGATTCGCCGTACGCCGACGTCGGAGGCGCTCGGGCCGCCCGCATGCCGGCGCTGCTGCTCGACCGGACGGACCGGCACCCCACGTTCGACGGCCCGCGGATCACCGACCTCGGAAAGCTGCCGGACTGGCTGGAGACGGCCGGATGCTGACCGACCGGACCGAACTCCTCACCCCGCGGGTGCCGGCGGCGTGGGACAGCCTCGCCACGGCATGGCCGGTGGAGGTCGGGACGCGCTGGTTGCGAGCCGAACACGGCAGGGTGTCGCCGACCCAGTTCGTCACGATCGTCGAGGACGACGCCGCCCCCGTGGCCGCGGCGTCCTGGCTGCTGCTGACCGGGGCGGAGGAACGGCGCGGCTACTCCGCGTACGACCTTGTCCTCGACTGCGGCCCGGTGCCCGCCGACGACGGGGACGCGCGACGGCTCGCCGCCCTGCGCCGGAGGCTCCCCGCGTCGGCGGTACTACCGTGCGCCAGCGTCGTGATGCCCGGTACCGACCAGCCGGCCATCGTCTGGGACCGCGACCGCGAGCCTCGGGTACGGCAGTCGGCGCTGGCCCGGCTGGTGGCCGCCGTGACCCGGGCCGCCCGGCGGACGGGCGCGCGCGGTGTGGCGTTCGCCAACGTGCCGGCCGGCGGCGACTGGCAGGTGTTGCGGGTCGCGCTGGCCGAAGCGGGCTTCGCCGAGGCCGTGCAGCCACCCAGCGTCGAGCTCGCCCTGCCCGCCGGCGGCATCGCCGAGTACCTCGATCGCCTCCCGCGCGCCCGGCGGAAGAAGTGCCGCCGGGAGATGCGCGCCTTCGCCGACGCGGTCTCCGAGGTCCGGGTGTACGACGCGGACCGACTGTGCCACGACGACATCGTCGGGATGCTGCACGACCGGTACGTGAAGTACGGCCACGCCTCGTCGCCGGCGTCGGTGCGGGACCGGATGCGGCGCGCGCAGGACCTTCCGGGCGTGACCGTGCTGGTGGCGGAACGGGACGGCCGGGCCTGCGGGTTCAAGGCGTTCGTCGTCGACGTCCCGCTGGGACGTGTCGTCTCCCGGTTCGGCGGTTTTCTACCCAACGACTACTTCGGATACTTCAACCTCGCCTACTACGAGCCGATCCGGTACGCGGCAGGCCGCGGGTTGGCCACCATGACCCTCGGCACCGGCAGCTACGCGGCCAAGGTGGCCCGCGGCGCGGGCCTGGAGTCCCGGTCCTGCTACGTCGACGCCGCCGACCCGGCCGTGGCCACCCTGCTGGGCGAGGCCTGCACGACACGCTCGGCCCTGGAGCGGCGGCGGTTGGCGGACGAACTCGGCACCAACGAACGCTGGACGGGAAGGAGTGACCGATGACCGACGCCGTCGTGACCTCGTGCCGGCCCGCCGACGGGGGATCGTCCGCCGTGCCCACCGTCGCCGGCCTCGGCCCGCACGCCCTGTACGCCTGTCCGCGCTGGTTGGAGGTGCTCGAACGGGGCGGTCGCGGTCCGGCGGAGTACGTCGACGGCGCGTCACCGGGTCAGCCGCCGCTGGGGCTGCTGCCGGTGCACCTCGACGCACCGACGTCCAGTTCCCGGTACGCTCCGGCCCAGCTGCTCCGCGGACTGCCGGCTGCGCTGGTGGAGCAGCCCTGGAGTTTCGCCGGCCCGGTCAGTGCCTACCACACGGACGTGCCCACGGTCGTCGCCGCGCCCCGGGCGTCGTCGGCCGCCGCCCTGCTACGACAGGCGCAGCGCACGGCGTCGGCCGAGGGCCGCCCCCTGCTGGTGCCGTATCTGACCGACGCCGTCGCGCAGGTGTTGCCTGCGGACCTGGCCGGCGCCCGCCTGTTGCAGGCGTTCGACTGCTGGCACGAGAGCGAGGCGAGCAGCCCCGAGGAGTACGTCGCGACCCTGCCGCGGAAGCGCCGGCAGGCCCTCAACCGCCGGGTGCGGGACTTCGTCCGGGCCGGTCTGGCTGCCGGCGTCGAGCCGCTCCGCGAGCACGTCGACGTCTTCGCCCGGCTCGTCACCAACACCTCCGCCAAGTACGGTCTGGCGTCGCGGCCCCAGGCCATGGCCGAGCATCTGCGGCACATCGCGGCCGTGTACGGCGACGACGCCGTGCTGTTCGTCGCCACCGACGACCGAGGCGAGATCGTCGGGGCCGTGCTCGGCCTGCTGCACGCGGACGAGCTGTACCTCCGCATGACGGGATTCGACTACGCCGCCACCGACGGCTCGTCGACCTACTTCGTGCTCGCCTACCACCAACCGCTCGCGTACCGACGTGAGCGTCCGCACCGTCGGGTGCACCACGGAACGGGCCTGCTGTACACCAAGCTCCTGCACGGCGCGCGGCCGCGGCCGCTGTGGGCGCTGCTGCTCGGAGCGCGTACCGAGGGCGTCGACTTCGCGGAAATCAACCGGCTACGCGCCGCGGAGTTGCTGGAGGGACTGCCCGCCGAGATGGTCGACCTGGCGGGCGGGACGCTGCCGACCTGAACGGCTCTCCGGGCGGGCCGGGCCGCGGGGAGCGGACGCGCGAGCATCGGCGTCCCACATTTCGGGAAGATCACAGCCGACCGTGGACGTGACGACCAGAGCACTCGCTTCCGCTGGTCACGGCCATGACGCGGCACGTCCGAGGGGTTCGGCGGCCCGGCCCTCCGGCCGACAGCCCGAGACTCTCGGTCAATGCGTATTTCACGAATTTGAGTGGGGCCGAGCCATTTTCGACCCCTCTGTCCGCTACCGCGCAGGGATTCGCTCACCGCCCGAAGTAAACGTGCGCGCGCGGGGATCGCCAAGCAGGGTCGTCAATGCGGAGGGGCCCGGCAATAGCACCTTCAGGGGGCGGTCAACCTGATCATGACGGGGCACCCGATATCCACGGACGGGAATCCCATATCGCAGGACCGAGCTGTTTCCCCGGCGTCAATGAGCCAAGCTCGGCTGGGCCGGCCCGAGGGCCCCGTCCCGACAGTCCACATTGGACATATAATCCACCGTCCTGTGGTGCGTGTGCCCACGCTGGCCTGAGCAGATCGACTGGATCACCAACCGGAAGCTGACCCATGACGGAGCATCGGAATAACACCATCTCCCCGGCGATTGCCAACGGCGGTCCGCCACCCGCGCTGACCGTGCCGACCCTGGGGGAGGCACTGGTCCGCGCGGCGCGGCTGCCCGGGAGTGGGCACCTCACCTACATCGCCGAGGACGGGAGCGAGTCGCGCCAGACGTACGGCGAACTCCTGCAGGACGCGTCGCTGATCCTCGCCGGGATCCGCGGTCGCGAGGACGGCCCGGCCCCCGGCGACCGCGTCCTGGTACAGATCGACCACGCACCGAGCCTGCTGGCCGCGTTCTGGGCCTGCGTCCTGGGAGGATTCGTCCCGGTCCCCGTGAGCGCCGACCCACCGCCGGCGGCGGGGATGTCCGCGGCGGAACTGCTGGCCGGCGTCTGGGGCGTGCTGGGGCGGCGCGCCTGGGTGGTGACCGGTGACGGCCCTGGGGCGACCACCCCGGTGGACGCAACCGGGTCGCGGGCCTGGGCGGAGCGACTGCTGGGCTCGGTGACCGAGCTGCGCCGGTGCGCGCCGACGCCGGAGCGGCAGGCCGACTTCCACCGCGCCGATCCGGACGACGTGGCGGTGCTCCTACTGACCTCGGGCAGCACCGGGCTGCCCAAGGCGGTCCGGCTCACCCACCGCAACATCCTCAGCCGCGCCGTCGCGGCAACGGACGTACGGGGGCTGACGACGGCCAACCGGTCCTTCAACTGGATGCCGCTCGACCATGTCGGCGGGCTGGCCATGTTCCATGTGCGGGACGTCCTGCTCGGCTGTCACCAGGTCCACGCCAACCACCGTTGGGTCATCGCCGACCCACTGCGCTGGCTCGCCGCCATGAGCAGGCACCGGTCCCACTCCACCTGGGCCCCGAACTTCGCCTTCGGCCTGATCAACGACCGGGCCCAGGATCTCGCCGGGCAGTCCTGGGACCTGAGCCAGCTGGGCTACATCATGAACGGCGGAGAGGCGGTCAAGGCCAGGATCGCCCGCCGGTTCCTCGCGCTCCTCGCGCCGTTCGGGCTTCCCGGTACCGCCATCCATCCCGGCTGGGGCATGTCCGAGACGTCGGCCGGCGTGGTCGAGAGCGTGTTCGATCCGGAGTCGAGCAGCGACGAGGACCGGTTCGTCTCGCTCGGCAGGCCGCACCCGGGGGTCGAGCTCAGGGTCGTCGACGAGCGCGGCGCGATCCTGCCGGAGGGGACGGTCGGCAGGCTCCAGGTGAGGGGGGCGGCGATCACCGCCGGCTACGACAACAATCCCGAGCAGAACCGGCAGACCTTCACCGACGACGGCTGGTTCAAGAGCGGCGACCTGGCCTTCATCCGGGACGGGGAGCTCACGGTGACCGGGCGCGCCGACGACATCATCGAGGTCGGAGGCGTGAGCTACCACAGCCACGAGATCGAAGCCGTCGTGGAGGAGATGACCTTCGTCGAGCCCTCGTACACCGTCGTGTGCCCGGATGGCGCGGCGGACTCGGCCGGATTGTTGATCTTCCTGCACCTGCGGCCCGGGACCGACCACGAATTGGCCGAGCGTGAGGTGGGCAGGCACGTCTCCGACCGGTTCGGAACACGGCATGTTCGCGTCATACACGTCGACAGGGACGAAGTTCCCAAGACAGGGATAGGCAAGCTCAAGCGCGCCCAGTTGCTTCAGCGGTACGAACCCTAGCGGCGCCTCGTTCCCGCAGCAGTCAGCGCCGTGCATGAACCAGCCGTCCGCGGTGCGCATGCCATCGAACGGGCGAGGGCTCCCCAGGTGCGGTGACAACCGGTCACCCGGGCCAGCACCCGACTCCAGTCACGCGGCACGCGCCCGGCTCCTGGAGCCGCGCCAAAACACTGGAATGCGAAAAGGGGAACTGGATGTGAGTACTGGTGGGATACGCGGGGCCGAAATTGCCGTCGTCGGCGGCGGGGCGTCCGCGGTGTGCCTCCTCGACGCTCTCGCACAGCTGGAGGAACCGGCCGGGGGCGTCACGATATTCGAACCCGGGCCGCACCTGTGGCGCGGGCGGCCCTACCAGTGGGACACGGAAGTCCTGCGCCTCAACGCCACGCCCGACGACATGTCGGTACGCCACGGCGACCCCGGACACTTCGAGCGGTGGCTGGCGGCTCGCGACCTCGTCGTCGGCGTCGGTGCCGACGAGACGAGTCCGCTCGACCCGTACTCCGGAACACGCTTCGCCCCGCGCACCGTGTACGGCGAATACCTGGAGCACTCCGCCCGCGACAGCCTGATGGCACTGATCGCCCGGGGGTGGCGCGTCAACATTGTCCGGGAGCGGGTGGTCTTCGCCGCGCCCATCGCCGATGGCGCCGTCCTGAAAACGGAGCAGGGCCGCCAGTTCCAGGCGGACTACGTGGTCCTCTGCGTCGGTGGCGGCAGCCCGCAGGACAGCTACGGACTGAGCGGCTCGCCCCGCTTCCTGCCCGATCCCTACCCGGTGTCGCGCACCTTCGACACCCTCCACGCCTTCGACCCGGACGCCGAGGTCGGCATCATCGGCAGTGGTCTCACCGCCGTCGACGTGGTGCTGGCGTTGGTCGCGCGCGGCCACCGGGGACCGATCAGCCTGCTGTCCCGCACAGGTCTGCTACCCGCGGTCCGGCAGCGCCCGGTCGCGCACGAGCTGCGACACTTCACCCCGGAGCGCGTCCGGGCGGCCGCGCAGCAGGGCACGGTGACGCTGGACACCGCCATCCGGATGTTGGGCAACGAGCTCGGTGCCGCCCGACAGGATTTCACCACCGTCGCCTTCGAGATCGCCGCCCTGTCCCGGGAACAACCCGTGGCGCGGTTGCGACGCCAGTTCGCCGACGTCGACTCCGCCAGCACCGCCCTGCGGATCATGCAGGCCGCGGTACCGGACACCGGTCCCGAGCTGTGGTCGCTGCTGCCCGAGCACCAGAAGGCCGAACTGCTGCACCTGCACTACCGCACGGTCCTCACGCTGTGCTGCCCGATGCCGGCCGCCAGCGCCGCGACGCTGCTGAGCCTGATCGACTCCGGGCAACTGCGAATCGTCAAGGGCCTGCAGCGGATAGCGGTCACGGGAAGCACCCCGGCGACCGCCCACGACGGCGGATTCACCATCACGACGGATTCCGGCACCCTGAGCGCCGACCACATCGTCAACGCGGTGAACCCACCCGCCCACAAGATCCCGGCCGCTGCCGCACCGCTGATCGATTCGCTGGTCTCCGCCGGAGTGGCGGCCCGCAACCCGCTCGGCGGGCTGTATGTGGAGCGCGCCACCAGCCGGCTGACCGTCAACGGGACGCCGCATCCGCGCTTCCACGCCCTGGGCGACCTCGCCTTCGGCAGCCTGTTCTTCACCTTCGGCATCCCGGCGATGGTCAACCGCGCCCACGAGATCGGCGCCTCCCTGCGTGACCACATGTCCGTTTCCCGGCGCGCCCTGGGGCCGGTCTCCGCCCTGGCGAGTCCCCGGTAGGGCCTGCCCGACCTTCCTTCGACCCCTCAACAGATTCCACGGAGAGAAGATGACCGACCTGTCCACACTCGACGCCACCCCCTTCCTCGCGGACACCCACACCGGCCTGCCCATCCCCGACGACCCGGCATTCGCCTCGGTGGCCGACGAGCGGCGCTACCGCAAGCAGCGGCTCACCGCCGCCCTGCGCCTCTTCGGCAAGTACGGCTTCGGCGAGGGGATCTCGGGCCACGTGTCGGTCCGCGACCCCGAGCACCACGACCGGTTCTGGGTCAACCCGTTCGGGGTCTCCTTCAACCGGGTCAAGGTCCGGGACCTGATCCTGGTGGACAGCACGGGGCAGGTGGTCGAGGGCAACCACCGCGTCAACCCGAGCGCGTTCGTCATCCACTCCAAGATCCATGAGCTGCGGCCCAACGCCACGGCCATCGCCCACGCCCACACCGTGCACTCCCGCGCCCTCGGTTCCCTGAACCGGCTCCTCGAACCCCTCGACCAGGAATCCTCCGCCTTCTACCAGGACCAGGTCCTCTACGACGACTACAAGGGCACCTCGGTCGGGCTCGACATCGGCCAGGAGATCGCGGAGACGCTCGGCGACAAGAAGGCGCTCCTCCTCAAGTACCACGGCCTGATCACGGTCGGCGGTTCGCTGGAGGAGGCGGTGCACTGGTTCTTCACCTACGACAGCGCCGCCCACGTACAACTGCTGGCCTACGCCGCCGGCGAGCCGCAGCGCCTGACCCACGAGCAGGCGCTCGCCGCCAAGGACGGGTTCGGCGACGCCCAACTTGCCCGGTTCAGCTTCCAGCTGCTCTGGGACGAGATCACCTACGAACAGCCCGACCTGCTCGAGAAGTAGCCCGGATGGCTGGATACGAATTTCCCGGGGACGTCTACGAGATCATCCGCAAGGACTTCCGACAGCTGGCCCTCGAGACGGACTTCCTCGCTTCGCTCGCCCCTTCTCCGGGCCGGTTTCTGGACCTCGGAAGCGGAACCGGGACCAACCTGCGGGCGCTGGCGGAGCGGGGGCACTCCGGGGTCGGAGTCGACCAGAGCGCCACGTTCACCGACTACGCCAAGAACGCGGGCGGCGCGAACATCGAGTACGTGCTCGGTTCGGTCACCGAATTCGACACGGACGACACCTTCGACGTGGTGTACAGCCTGTTCTCCACGCTCAACCTCGTCCCACCGGACCAGCTTCCCGGGCTGCTCGAGAAGGCCCGACGCTGGCTGCGGCCCGGCGGCCAGCTCGTACTCGACTCGGGTCACCTGCTCAACTACGTCGACAGCTATCAGCCGTCCATGGTCGCGCACCACCAGGGCGACGGCGTACTCGTCACCCGGCTGGTCCGGACGCAGATCAACGCGCACGCGGCCAACTGGCGCAACGAGGAGACGATCCTGGTGGGCCGGCCCGACGGCCAGTGCTCGTTGTACCCCAACTTCTTCGACCAGTACGTGGTCACCGCGCCTGAACTACGCCGGCTTATGTCGGCGGCCGGCTTCGAGCTCACCGCCGAGTACGGCTCCTTCCGCAAGGACCCTCCCCCGCCCTTCGGCCGGGGGCCGCTCATCCAGGTGGCGCGTGTCGCCGGGAACTGAACCGGGCGGCGACTGACGACGATCCGCCCCCGTACCGGCGCGGGAACCACCGTCGCGGTGGTTCCCGCGCCAGCCGCGGGCGCTGTCGACTGCCGGGCCGTCAGGGGCGCGCCGCCGAGGCCGCGGGGACCGGAGCCGGCGGGTTGAACCGGGAGTACGCGTGCAACTGCCAGCGCAGCCGGCTGGCCCGCTCGATGTCCACCACGTGGTCGACCTCGAACTCGACCATGCGACGCGCCCCCGGGAACTGGCGCGCCTGCTGCGGATCCCAGTTGATCCGTCCGGTCCCGCTCAGTTGCAGGGTGCGGCCGGTCTCCCAGTCCAGGAAGACCAGCCCGCACCGGGGATCGAGCTGCATGTTCCCGAGGGTCATGAAGAACGAGTTGCCCAGGTAGTCCGGCCAGGTGAGCGTCCTCGGACCGGTCACCGCGACGAAGCCCGGCTGCCCGCCCCGGTGGTTGGCGTCGGCGCCGTGACCGGCCGCGCGGCTGCCGATGAAGAAGGTGTCCGCCGCCCGCACCATGGCCTGCTGCTCCCCGGTCAGCTCCCGGCCGACAGTCGCGTGGGGCGGGCCGGGCGGCGTGGCGTCGTCCACGACGGTACGGAGTTGCAGGTACTTGGGGCAGTTGCCGAGCACCTGCTCGGTCCGCAGCACCAGGCGGTCCCCGTCCCGGCGAGCCGTACCGGCCGCCTTCACCCGGCGCAGGGTCTCCGGCGAGAGGACCACCATGCCGAAGTCCCCGGGCTCGGCGAAGGCGTCCCGCAGCGGGTCGCCCACGGGTGGCAGGGTGTGGATCACCATCGTGCGGCTGTCGAGGGTGTCGACGAACCCCTCGTCACCGGTGAGCACGGTGCACCAGACGTTTCCCTCGGCGTTCGCCCCGGACAACGCGATCAGACGCTGGTGGCGGATGAACTCCGTGAAACCCCCGATCTCCGCGCCGAACATCGGTGAGCCCCAGCCGGGACCGCCCTCACCGGCCATGCGCTGGACGGCCTGCTCTCCCTCGTGTGCCAGACCCATTGGACCACCTCCGACTGATGTCCGGACCCGCCGCACCGGCCGACGCCTGCCGGCTGCCGGGCGGGCACGTGCGCCCAGAAATCGGTGCCGCGGCCCGGGCTGCGATTTCCGGGGTGTACGAAACAACCAGATGAGCGGATGAACGGAGCCCCCGAAAGTCGTTGCGACGACGCGGCCGAACTCACGGTGAGATCCCGTGAATCTCGTTGCCGCACTGCCCCGTCCCGGGATGGATCTTACACGAGCGGAGTTCAAGCCGGTCGATGGCCGAGACCGAGCCGGTGGTACGGCGGTCTTTGTCGCCGGCCCGGCACCGGCCTTTCGACCACGGGCCAGATCGCCGGGCAGCACGGGGTGACGAACAACTGAACGGAACAGCCCACTCGGCCCTGGCGGCACGCTTTTCCCGGGCCGTCGCACACCCCGCCGGCTGCTCTGCCGTCGATCACCTGTCGCGGTTGAGGCCCACGATGGCACCGTTGAGAGCGGTGGCGAACAACGTCCACGCGGCGTAGGGGGCGAGCGCGACGCCCGCAACGCGGTCGGTGCGAGCGGCGCCGCGCAGCAGGACGAGGTTGGAGACGTTGAGCGCGGCGATCTCGGCCAGCGCGGCGGCGGGCCTGCGGGCACGGAAGAACAGCACGGTCCAGCCGGCATTGAGCGTCAGGTTCAGGGCATAGGCGCGGGCGAATGCCGCCCGTTCGGCGCCGCTGCTGCGATCCAGTGTGCGGGCGCCAGCCACCGCGATCAGCGCGTACAGCGGGGTCCACACCAGGGGAAACGCCGCCGACGGAGGCTGCCATCGGGGTTTGCGCAGCCGCTGGTACCAGCGCGAGGAAGGGTCGGTGGCCACGGTGCCGGCAGTGGCCGCCGCGGCGACGGCCGCCCCGGTCTTGATCCAGGTAGGTGGTCGCATGATGGCCCGGTACCCGTCCAGGGGCGGGCCAACCGCGTCCGGCGGGTTGCCTCCCTCGGGGGATACGCCCAAGGCGCCGGTGGGGCGGGGTCGTTCGGGCGAGTATGGGCGGTATGGGACTTCGGGACGGGGGTGGGCAGGGCTGGGGCCTGCTGCAACGCCGCGAGGAGGTGCGGCAGGCCAACTTCCTGGAGCTGTTCGTCGACCTGGTGCTGGTGTTCGCCCTGGCCGGGGTGGTCAGCCGGGTCACGCGGGACATCTTCAGCGACGACCCTGTCGTCCGGTGGCAGTCGCTGGCCTACCTGCTGGTGCTGACGCTGCCGCTGCTCTGGATGTGGATCACGACCGCGCACATCACCAGCTGGTTCGACCCCCGCCGCCACAAGATCCAGTGGATCGTCCTGGCCAGCGCCTTCGGGCTGCTGGTCATGTCGACGTCGCTGCCGTTCGTGTTCGTCGGCCGCGGGTTGGCGTTCGTGCTGCCGTACGTGATCCTGCAGTGCGGCCGGCCGCTCGTCCTGATGCTCGCGCTGCGCGGACACCCCCTGCGGCAGCTCTACCTCCATTCGGTGCTGTGGTCCGCGGCCACGGCGGTGATCTGGCTCGCCAGCACGGCCTTCAGCGGCGGTGCCCGGGCCGCCCTGTGGGGCGCCGCCGTGACCGTGGACATCGTCGCCGCGCAACTCCGCTGGCCGGTACCGGGGATGACCAGACCGCCGGTCAGTGCGTGGGCCACGGACAGCCGTCGCCACCTGCCCGAGCGTTACCAGCAGTTCCTGATGATCGCCCTCGGGGAAACCGTGCTCGCGGCCGGCATCACGCTGACCACCCATTCGGTCACCGCGGCGACCGCCGCGGGCCTGGTGGTGGCGTTCCTGTCGACGATGCTGATGTGGCGCATCTACTTCTACCGCTCCGGCCAGGTCCTCGCCGAAGCCGTCGCCGCCGCAGGGGACAGGGACGCCGCCGGCCGCGCCACCGGCACCGCCCACGTCGTCATGGTGCTGGGCATCGTCGCCACCGCCGTCGGCTTCGAAATCGTGCTCATACACCCGGGCGGCTCGTCGGTGCCGGTGTGGCTCGTCGCGATCCTCGGGGGCCCGGCGCTGTTCCTCTACGGCCGCATCCGCCTGGAACGCATCGTGTTCAACCGGCTCTCCCTCCGCCGCGTCGCCGCCATCGCCGCCCTCGCGGTCACCAGCATCCCCCTGTACTTCGCCCCACCGCTGGCCGCCGCGGTCGTGGCCGCGCTCGTACTACTCGCCGTCGCCCTCGCCGACGCCCGCCACGCCGCCGGCCGACCCCCCGAGGCGCCCTCCCCGGCCCACTAGCACCGCGCGGCCTACGGGCGCAGAGCCTCGACCGTCACCTCCGCCGCCCGGGCGGTCAGCGTGGGCGCTGGTCCCCGGGGGGCTTCCGTCGGTCGCCGCCCGGCCGGCGGCGGGGCCCCGTGCCTCACCCAGCATGCCCGCCAACCCGACCGGCCAGCGTCCGGGACACGGGCACGGCTCAACTACCCTCGCCGCCGTGAACACAGTGGAGATCGAAGCACCGATCGTCGGCGTCACCGTCTACCCGGACCGGGCCCGGATCACCCGTCGGGGCAGCACCCGGTTGGCCGCCGGTGAGCACCGGGTACGGGTCGCACCGCTCCCACTGGGCCTGCGGCGGGACTCGATCCGGGTCGGTGGCCGAGGCGCGGCCACCGTGCTCGGCGTGGACGTGACCACGTGGCGGCAGGCCCGCAGCACCGACGGGCAGATCAGCGGCCTGGAGCAGCGGCGCCGCGAACTGGCCGACGAACTGGCCGAGGTCGCCGACGCGGACGAGATCGAGGAGCAGCGGGGGCAGTTCCTCGCCCGGCTGGCCGAACGGGCCGGTGGCACGTACGCCCGCGCGCTGGCCTCCGGCGACGCGGCCCCGACCGACGTGGCCGCCTTCACCGACTCGGTGGCCGGCCAACTCGCTGACTCGCGCAGCCGGCGACGGCGGCTGGCCCGGCGGCGCACCGAGCTGGCCGAGGAACTGGCCGTCGTCGAGCGTCACCTCGCCGCCGCGAACGGCAAGCGGGAACCGGACCGGCTGGCCGCCGAGGTGACCGTCTCGGTGGACGCCGACGACGCCGAACTGGACCTGGAACTGACCTACCTGGTGGACGGGGCACGCTGGCAGCCCTCCTACGATCTGCGGCTGGTCGACGACACCATGACCGTCACCTGGTTCGGGCTGGTCAGCCAGGACACCGGGGAGGACTGGCCGGAGTGCGAACTCCAGCTCTCGACCGCCCGACCGGCGGCGGCGACCGCCGTACCCGAACTGTCGCCCTGGTATCTCGACCGGTTCCGGCCGGCGCCGCCGGTGGCCGTGTCGGCGGCCCCGCCCGCCGGGATGCCGCCGCCCCCGGCGCCCGGCGCGGCGCCGGCCCTCGCCGGTGGCGCGGCCCGGTCCGGTCCGCCGCGCCCGAGGATGCGCGAGAACGTCGCCGAGGTGGAGCAGGGGGTGACCGCGGCCACCTACCGCCCGGCCCGTCCGGTGGCGGTACCGGCCGACGGCAGCGCGCACCGGGCCACCATCGCCGTACTGGAGCTGCCGGCCCGACTGGACCACGTGACCGTGCCGGTGCGCGCCGCCGAGGCGCACCTGCGCGCCACGGTCCGTAACACGTCGGCGCACACGCTGCTCCCCGGCCCGGCGGCGGTGTTCCACGGCGCCGACTTCGTCGCGGCCACCCGGCTGCCGATCTGGGCGCCCGGAGAGGAGACCGAGCTGGCGCTCGGGGTGGATGACCGGCTGCGGGTGGAACGGAAGCTGAACCGGCGCTCCGAGACCAGGGCAACGCTCGGCTCGACCCGGCGGCGGGAGGTGGAGTACCGGATCAGCGTCGCCAACCACACGCCCCGACCGGCGACGGTCGAGATACGCGACCAACTGCCGGTCTCCCGCGACGACGGGGTGGTCGTGCGGGAAGCCGCCCTCGTGCCGCCGCCGGCCGAGCGTACCGAGCTGGGCGAGCTGACCTGGCGGCTGCGGCTCGAGCCGGGGGACAGCGGTGAGATCACCATGGGCTTCCGGGTGGAACTCGCCAAGGGGGTCGAGCTGACCGGCTGGCGGGAGTAGGGGGCCGGTTTCATGCGTGGCCGCGCGGCCGGCTCCGGCGGAACCCGCCCTCCCGGTGCGGCCGCACGGCCCGCAGCAGCAGGGGCTGACCGGAAGGAGTGGTAACCGGCGCGACGGTCGCACGGTACCGGCAGATCCCCGCTGTTGCTAGGGTGGCAGGGCGGTGGAGACCGCAGCGAGGGAACCAGGGAGCGGATCATGGTGACGGGGGACGACGACATTTCGGGGTGAGCGGCCCCACCGCCTGCCGGCCGTTGCCGGGGGCGGCCTGTCTCGTCATGCTTCCGTCCGCCCGACCGGGGCGCCTGCCGCGTTCCCGGCTTTCCCCGAGGTCTTTCCGATGTCCGACGCCTGCGTCATTTGCGCGAATTTGTCCTTTTCCTGGCCGGACGACACCCCGGTCTTCTCCGACCTGTCCTTCACCGTGCCGCCCGGCCGTACGGGCCTGGTGGCGCCGAACGGTGCTGGCAAGACCACCCTGCTCCGCCTGATCGCCGGCGACCTCGCCCCGACCGGAGGCGTCGTGGCGGTCGATGGCGTGCTCGGTTACCTGCCGCAGAACCTCCCCCTCGCCGGTGACCTGACCGTCGCCGAGGTGCTCGGTATCGACGCGGCACTCGCGGCGCTGCGGGCCATCGAGGCGGGTGACGCGGCGGAGGAGCACTTCACCGCGGTCGGGGACGACTGGGACGTAGAGGAGCGCAGCCGGGCCGAACTCGACCGGCTGGGCCTCGGTGACGTGGCGTTGGACCGGCACCTGCACACCCTCAGCGGCGGGCAGGTGGTCTCCCTCGGCCTGGCGGCCCAACTGCTCAGGCGTCCGGACGTGCTGCTGCTCGACGAGCCGACCAACAACCTCGACATCGATGCCCGACACCGGCTGTACGCGGTGCTGGCGGACTGGCCCGGGTGCCTGCTGCTGGTCAGCCACGACCGGGCCCTACTGGACCGGATGGACCGCATCGCCGCACTCGACCGTGGCGAGGTGCACCTGTTCGGCGGAAACTTCACCGCGTACGAGGAGGCGGCGCGGACGGCGCGCGAAGCGGCAGAGCGTACCGTGCGCAGCGCCGAGCAGGAGGTGAAGCGGGAGAAGCGGGAGATGCAGCAGGCCAGGGAGCGGGCCGAGCGGCGGGCCGGCAACGCCGCCCGCAACCTCGGCAACGCCGGCCTGGCCCGGATCGTCGCCGGTGGGCTCAAACGCAGCGCCCAGGAATCGGCCGGCCGGGCACGGCAGGCGCACGCCAATCGGGTCAACGAGGCCCAGGCGCGGCTCGACGACGCCAGCCGGTCCCTTCGCGATGAGCAGATTCTCGCCCTGGAACTGCCCGACACCACCGTTCCCGCCGGCCGCACCGTCGTCGCCGCGGAACGGACGCAGGTCCACCACGGCGGTCGGCCGGTCTTCGCCGGCGACGGTGTCGACCTGACCATCCGGGGCCCCGAGCGGATCGCGCTGACCGGGCCCAACGGCACCGGCAAGTCCACCTTGCTGCGCCTGCTGCACGGTGACCTCGCCCCGGACGTCGGGCAGGTGCGCCGCGCCGAGGGTCGCGTCGCCTACCTATCGCAACGCCTGGACCTGCTGGATCTGGACCGGACGGTCGCGGAGAACTTCGCCGCGTACGCCCCCGACCGGCCGGACACCGAACGGATGAACCTGCTGGCCCGCTTCCTGTTCCGCGGCGCCCGGGCGCACCTACCGGTGGGCGTGCTCTCCGGTGGTGAACGGCTGCGCGCCACCCTCGCGTGCGTCCTCTACGCCCAGCCGGCGCCACACCTGCTGCTGCTCGACGAACCCACGAACAACCTCGACCTGCTCAGCGTGGGCCAACTGGAGAGCGCCCTCACCGCGTACCAGGGCGCCTTCGTGGTGGTCAGCCACGACGAACGGTTCCTCACCGACATCGGCGTGCAACGGTGGCTGCGCCTCGACGAAGGCCGCCTACGCGAGGTCCCCGCACCTGACGGCGCGTGACCGCCGACCCGCTCCGCTGACGCCGCCCCCGGCGCCGTCCGGAGGCCTCGTGGGCGGCACTGCCAGACCCGGCCGGATCAGGGCCGGGTGGCGCCAGCGACCGCGGGTTCCGGGATGTCCCCAGTCGGATGCGGGTAGGTGGTCGCCGGCCGCCGCATGAGCGTGGCGTAGGCGACCAGCCCGAGCAGGGTGGTGACAACGGTGATCAGCCCGAACGGGACCGGATTGGTGCCACCGCCGAGCCCGACCAGCGGCGCGGCCAGCCCGCCGAACGCGAACCGGGCCAGGCCGAGCAGTGAGGCGGCGGTGCCTGCGACGTGGGGGTAGTCCGCCAGTGCGAGTGAGGTGGTCGGTGGGGTGGTCACGGCGACACCACTGACCATCGTGAGCAGCGACAGGATGATCGCGATCAGCGGCAGGTGGAACGCGGCGGTGACGAGCAGACCGCCGGCGCCGGCGACGCACATGACGAGCCCGACCACGAGCGTCGCCTTCTCCGACCACCACTCGCAGAGCCGCCCGGCGACGAAGCCGAACACCATGAACCCGAGCGAGTTCAGGCCGAACGCGAAGGAGTAGCCCTGCGGCGAGAGACCGTAGATTCCCTGGAGGACGTAGGTCGCGCCGCTCAGATAGGCGAACAGGGCGGCGTTGACCATGCCCGTGACAAGCACGGCGCCGAGGAACACCCGGTCCGACAGCAGGTGGCGGAAGTCGCGTCCGGTCTGGGGGAATCCGCCGCCGCCGCGGTGCTCGGACGGCAGGGTCTCCCGGAAGATCGTGGTCGAGGTGATCAGGATCGCCGCGCCCACGGCGGCGAGGAACAGGAAGACGCCCCGCCAGTCGGTGAGGTTCGCCAACTGCCCGCCGATGACCGGGCCGATGATGGCAGCGAGCCCGCCGAGTACGGTCAACCGCCCGTAGTAGCGGACGAGCCTGCGGCCGGAGTACAGGTCGCGGCCGGCGGCCTGGGCGATGACGATGCCCACGGCGCCGGCGAGGCCCTGGATGAACCGGGCGGCGATGAGGGTCTCGACGTTCGGGCTGACCGCGCACAGGGCCGAGGTGAGCACGTAGGCGATCACGCCGACCAGCAGCGGGCGGCGTCGGCCGAACCTGTCCGACAGGGGCCCGGCGACGACCTGGCCGAACGCGAGCCCGAGCAGGCAGGCGGTGATGGTCAACTGCGCCACCGAGGCCGCGGTGCCCAACTCGACGGTGAGCGCAGGCAGCACGGGCAGATAGAGGTCCATGGAAATCGGACCGAAAATCGTCAGCAAGCCGAGCACGACTGCCAGCGGGCGGCCCACGGCCTGTCCACGCGTGGCGAATTCGGTGCGGATGGTGCGCACGCACCTTCCTTTCCAGGATGGTGTTGTCAGGACGGTCACCCGCTGGGCGTGGGGCCGGCTGTCCTCGTCGCGATCCAGCAGATCCCGGCGGTGCCTGTTCAGGAAGTTCCTGCTGGAGGGTGTACCGACAGGGCACCCCAGCCACGCCGCGCGACACGTACGGTCGAGACGTGGACAATCGCACGGAGGTCCGCGAGTTCCTCGTCTCGCGGCGAGCCAAGATCAGCCCGGAGCAGGCGGGCCTGCCCGCCGGCCCGAACCGGCGGGTCCCGGGCCTGCGCCGCAGCGAGGTCGCGTCGCTGGCCGGCGTGAGCATCGAGTACTACTCGAAAGTCGAACGGGGTTCCCTCGCCGGGGTTTCACCCAGTGTGCTGAACGCCATCGCACGGGCGCTCCAGCTCGACGACGCGGAGCGGGCCCACCTGTTCGACCTCGCGCGAGCTGCGGAAGGCAGCAGTGCCCTCATGCGGCCCCGGCGCCGCACGGCACGTCAGTGGTCGGTGCGCCCCAGCCTGCAGTGGGCCCTCGACGCCGTCACCCAGGGTCCCGCGTTCGTGCGCAACGGCCGCCTGGATCTGCTCGCCGCGAACCGGCTCGCCCGCGCCTTCTACGCCGAGGTGTACGCCCAACCGCAGCGCCCCGCCAACATCGCACGGCACACGTTCCTCGACGAGAACGCCCACCGCTTCTACCCGGAGTGGGACCTCGCCGCCGACGTCTGAGTCGCCATCCTCCGTACCGAAGCCGGCCGCGATCCGCACGACAAGGATCTCCACGACCTCGTAGGG
Organism: Micromonospora sp. B11E3; assembly: GCF_039871625.1. Lineage (NCBI taxonomy): Bacteria > Bacillati > Actinomycetota > Actinomycetes > Micromonosporales > Micromonosporaceae > Micromonospora > Micromonospora sp. B11E3. The sequence goes on from NZ_JBDPMC010000026.1 coordinate 82,678, forward strand.
GAACTCTCCACGCGCAGCGACGAGTTCCGGAAACGCTGGGGAGCCCACAACGTCCGGCACCACGGCACAGGCGCAAAGACCTTCCGCCACCACATCGTCGGCGACCTGGCCCTCGCCTACGAGGGGCTGGAAATGGTCGCGGACCCGGGCCTCACCCTGGGCTGTGGGGTGCCCTGCCGGTACACCTTTCAGCAGAGACTCCCCAGCAGGTCACGGATGAGGTTTGCTGGACGACGATGAACGCGACGACCAGCCACCGAGTCACCCTGGAATCGACGTCATCCTCCTCACCGGACGGGCCGTCGAGGACGACCCCAACCGTCCCGTCCTCGCCGTCGCCATCGACCCCGCCGGGCGGCGGGCCGCTCGGCTGAGCCCCACGGCGTCCCACGGCGCCGGCGCCACCCCGGGCCGATGCTGGTGGCCAGCCACACGGTGCCGGCGAGGGCGCGGCACGCCGACGCCCTGCGCCGAGTAGCCGCCCGTAAGCGCAACCGGCCGCTGCGCGGCCGAACCTCGTCACGAAGAACAGGAGCAACCATCATGCGTGTTCACGCCTACGCGGCACCCAGCCCGTCCGAGCCGCTGGCCCCCACGATCATCGAGCGGCGCGACGTCGGCCCCAACGACGTGCTCATCGAGATCAAGTACGCGGGCATCTGCCACTCCGACATCCACACCGTTCGCGGTGACTGGGGGCCCCAGCCCTACCCGCTGGTGCCCGGCCACGAGATCGTCGGCGTCGTCGCCGAGGTCGGCTCTGAGGTCACCCGCTGCCAGGTCGGGGACCGGGTCGGGGTCGGCTGCATGGTGAACGCCTGCCGGGACTGCGTGAACTGCCGCAACGGCGACGAGCAGTACTGCCTGAACGGCATGGTGCCCACGTACGGTGGCGTCGACCGGGACGGCACCATCACCCAGGGCGGTTACGCCACCCACGTCGTGGTCGATGCCGGCTTCGTCCTGTCGGTGCCCGAGGGAATCGACTTCGCGGCCGCCGCGCCGCTGCTGTGCGCCGGCATCACCACGTACTCGCCGCTGCGGCGCTGGGGCGCCGGCCCCGGCAGGAAGGTCGCGGTCGTCGGCCTCGGTGGGCTGGGGCACATGGCAGTCAAGATCGCCCACGCCCTGGGCGCCGAGGTGACCGTGCTGTCGCAGTCGCTGAAGAAGCAGGAAGACGGACTCCGCCTGGGCGCCGACGATTACTACGCCACCAGCGACCCTGACACCTTCAAGCAGCTCGCCGGCCGGTTCGACCTGATCATCAACACGGTCAGCGCCCCCATCGACGTCGACGCCTACCTCAGCCTGCTCGCGGTCGACGGCGCTCTCGTCAACGTCGGCGCCCCCGCCGAACCGCTGACCCTGAACGTCTTCTCCCTCATCGGCTCTCGACGCTCCTACGCCGGCTCGATGATCGGGGGCATCCGCGAGACCCAGGAGATGCTTGACTTCTGCGCCGAACACCACATCGGCGCCGAGATCGAACTCATCTCCGCCGACAAGATCAACGACGCCTACGACCGCGTCCTCGCCTCCGACGTCCGCTACCGGTTCGTCATCGACACCACCACCCTCGGCTGACCGTGAGCACGGCGGGGTCGGCTCAGCACTGGTGGGCTGACAGCTGGCAGTGATGGGCGCGGTGGGGCCCGGACCGACGGTCCGGGCCCCGCTGTCGTCCCCGTGCCTCAGGGGACGATGACCTCCGTCCGTAGACCGGCGTTGCCGGTCTTGTCGAACGTCCAGATCGAGATCGCGACCGGCTTGCCCGTCGGCGCGGCGAAGCGGACCGGGCTGGTGGTGCCGTAGCGGGCCAGGTTGCCGACGTCCGGCACTCCGGGCGCGACATCGCCGGAGTACCACCGCACGATGGTGCGGGCGAAGTCGGTCGACGGCGGGTTGGTCCAGCTCAGGCTGACGTAGTTGCCGTCCCGGACCGCGCTGACGCCGCTCACCCGGTACGGGCCCTTCAGGTCGGTCCGGTCGTGGTAGCGGATCCGCCCGCTCAGCGTCCGCCCGCTGGCCGAGCGGCAGTGCGCGTCGAAAGTGATGTCGAGCAGATCGAGCCGCTTGTCCGGCCCCTTGTACGCCAGGTTGGCGATGTCCAGGACCCCACGGTCGACCTCGCAGGCGTTGTTGGCCCAGGACAGGCTCACGCGCAGCCCGGTGTCGTCGGGCTTCCACTCGTAGTGGCTGCCCTGGGCGAAGGTCTGCCCGGTCGGAAGGAAGAACCGCGCCATCCAGAGCGTGCCGTCCGCGCCATACCCCTGGGACGAGATCTCGTACGGGTTGCCCCAGCTGATCGAGTTCGGCAGGTCGAGGCGCACGTCGGTCCTGGTGGCGTCGTCGTAGTCGACGTCCAGGGACCAGTCGCTGGTGCCCAGGTCACCGGCGCCGTCCAGGGTGGTGCTCATGGTGCCCGCCGACGTCTTCACCTCCAATCTTGCGTACCGGGGGCCGGCGTACTGCGGAACGAAGCCCACCCACACCGTGCAACCGGACGGACCGACCACACCGGTGCAGTCGTTGCGGCGGATCCGGAACGAGCTGGGGGTGGGCCCGGTGAGCGCCACCGAGTCGACGGTGGCCGGGGTCGAGCCGGTCGGGTACACGGTCACCGGCATGTCGTACGACGAGCGGCCCGGGTACGTGCCGGGCGGCCAGCGCACGGAACGGGGGGTGACGTCGATCGACGACGGCTTCGGATAGCCGACCCGGATCTCACCGAACGTGGGGCGCTGGTCGGCGGTGAAGGCGTTGTTGCAGTACCGCACGAAGGTGATCCAGATCCGGGTGATCGCGGGCCCGTTCCACTGGATGTCGCGGACCTCGAAGTTGCCCCGCTGGTCGTCGCAGAAGCCGAGTGGGCTGATGGAGATACCCGGCCGCCCCGGATCGGTGAACGGCTCGTTCTGCGCGTCGCCGTAGTAGCCGACCTTCAGGTACTCGTTCGAGTTGTCCCGGGAGGCGAACCGGAAGGTCAAACCGGAGGACCCGTCGCGGGGGCTCACACCCACCTGGATCATCTGCCGGGTCACCTGATTGGACTGGAGGACCCCGACGGTGGAGTTTGCCGGGGTGAAGACCGCGCTGCCGTACTCGCCGCTGATCGAGACGGAATGGTTCTCCTCGATCACGGTCGCGCCGGCGTGGCGCGCGGGGATGACGTCGGTGGTGACGAGCGTGGCGAGCACCGCCACCAGGGTGATGCCGAGCGCGCGACGGCGCCACGGCCGGGGCGCGTGCCGGCCGCGTCCCCATCGGGGTCCGGCACCCGGCATCCGGTGGCTGGGCGCGGGGACAGGTATACCGCTCATGAGTTCCTTCGCTGTTGGGGAACAGGGACAGGAGCGGTACGCGCCGGACCACCGGCGGTCATCCGGATCTTGTCCGCTCCACCCGATCAGGCGTCGAAGCCGTCGAGAGGGTTACATTTTCGGCGTCGGCGATGACGATGAGGCCGTGCTGCGGCCACCCTGTGCGGGTTCGTGCCCAGGAACCCGTCGACCCGTCACGAAGGGTTGTCTGCGTCCCTTGGCAACGGGCCGACGGTACGCGGCGGGTCGAAATCACTCGTCCTGTGACGGATAGGCGGCGTCCACTTCGACCTCGACCAGCCAGCCGTTGACCGGTAGATTCTCGATCTCGAGCGCGAACCGCGATGGCCGAGCGGGGTTGACCACCATCGGCGGGGCCGGCGCAGCCGACCCGAGTGGCACAGGCACGGGCTCACCGGTCGAGAGGCTGGTGTTGGCGAAGAACTGCCGGTAGGCCCGGTTCCAGCCGTTGAAGTCCATCCGCTCCTGGCCGGCGGGATTCTGGAGGAACACCCGCATGGTGATGACGTCCTCGTAGGATAGGCCCACCTTGGCCAGATTTTCCCCGATGCGGCGCAGCACGTTGATGCCCTGCGCCTCGGTGATGGTCACGCCGGCCGGCAGCACACCACCGGGAAACACCACAGTGTCGATGTAGCGCGCCTCCGACCCGGCCGGCGCGGCCGTGTTGAGGGCCGCCGGGCCGAGGCCGCTGGTCTTGTACAGCGCCGTTCCCTTGCCGATGGCCACTCCGTCGGCGATCGAGGGGTTGTCCTGTCCACTGGGGAGCACGGTGACCGTGGTACCGGGCCGCGGTGGGAACAACCCTCCGGCGATGGCAACGGCCGGGACGGCGAGGAGGACGGCGGCGGCGGGGAGAAGGATGCCGAGTCGGCGCACTGTGGGGGCCTTTCTGGCGGGGCGGTCGGGGATAGGTGGCGGGCATGCTCATGCGGCCGTGACGCGGGCGTGGAGGGACTCGACGGCGGCGCGCGCAGAGACCATCGCGCCGTGCTGCCAGGCAATGGCATGGCTGAGGTGGTCGCCGGCGAAGTAGACGTTCCCGGTCGGCTCCAGGAGGTTGCGGTACGCCGCGCCCGTCTGCCCCCCGATCGCGCCGGGCCAGCCGGCCCACGCTCCTTCAGAGAACGGCGCGGAGGCCCAGTCCTGGGAGAAGGACGCGGCGATGTCCTCGCCGTACACATCGCCGAAGATCTTCTTCCCCTGCTTGACCGCCTCCGCCAGCCGCTGGGGTGGGGTGAGGTTGCCGTAGAAGTTCGCGTTCGCGCCGGTGTTGTAGTAGCCGATCATCGTGCCCCGCCTGCCGTGATAGCCGTACGAGGGGTGCCACATGTTCGCGATGTTGGTGTTGGCGTTCGTGATGCCGCCGTAGATGCGGAAGTCCTCCTCCCACCACCGGCGGTTGTACTCGATGCCGATCTTGCCGGCGTTGGTGACGCACACCGACCCGAGTGCGGCGACGATCTCAGCGGGCAGGTTGGACCTGATCTTCGCGGCGATGTGCGGAGGAATGGCGTTGATCGCGAAGTCGGCGACGGCCTTCTTCGGACCGTCCGGGGTCGTGTAGACGACCTCGACGCCATCGATCGTGTTGTTGTACTCGACGATCTCGGCGTTGTACCGCAGCCGGCGGGCGCCGACCGCCTCGGCGAAGGCGTAGGCGATCCGGTCCATCCCGCCGACCGGCTGGTACATCATCATCGCCTGGTCGAACCCCATCTCGAACGAGAAGTAGTTGCCCATCGTCGAGGCGAGGAGGTCGGACATGGCGAACGGCGGGATCGGCGTGCCCGCCTCCAATCCGGCGCCCGGCTCCGGGGCGTAGCCGCGACACCCGCCGCCGGTGTACGAAGCCAGGCCGGCTCATCCCGCCATCGTCGCCTCATCGCCGGCGGCGCCCGCTCGTCGTGGTCGCGGGGCTGACCCTCGACCCGCTCGAGCCCGGCTGGCTGGGGGGCAAGGGGATGCGACGGAACCGGCACGTCGAAACGCATGATCCGGAACTGTCGCGACGAGGCGAGCTGACCGGGTTCACTCTTGCCGATCATGCAGTTTCGGTGCCGGAAAAGATGGCTTTTGCCCAACTTTGCCAGGCGCCAGAACTCCATGATCGGCGCGTAGTAAGGCGGCGAACGTCAGCGGACACCGCACTGGCACGGCAGGGGGCGGGCAGGCCGTGACCTGCCCGCCCGTGAGCCCTGCCGGGCGATACCTACGTCACCGACGTCGGCGGCTGGCCTCGGGGATGTTCGTCTCGACCTCCTCGTGGCGGACCTGGTCGTCGATCGGCTGGTCCTCGACGACCTCGTTCTTGGCCAGGTGGACCCGCTCGACCGGCACCTGATCCTTGGCCACCACAGGGCGTTCCGCGCGCAGGGGCATCTCCTGCTGCGCCTCACCCATATCGGCGCGGACCTTCCCGGCGTTCTCGGCGGTGATCGGCTCGCGCTCGACATACACCTCGTCGTGCTCGACCGGCACGGTCGTGTGCACGTTCTCGGTGACCACGTGCTTGCGCAGCACCGCCTTGCCGGCCGGCTGGCTCTCCGTGCCGACCCGCAGCCGCTCCTCGGACCGGATCAGGTCCTCGCGGCCCTGCGGGGCGCGCTGCGGCGCCTGCCGCGGCTGCATCTGATAGTGCTGGTACAACCGTGCAGTCTGCTCCGCGTCAAGCGGAATGTCCGTACCTGCGTCCACGCTCGGGGCGCTCGTGACCGTCGCCTTGTCGTAGGCCAGCATCAGCTGCCCGTCCGCCATCTGGGCGTTGCCCAGCGGAGCCATCGGCTCCTGGCGACCACCGGTCCGCACGCTGACCCAGGCGGGATAGCCCGCAGTCGCCCATACCTGGCGGACACTGCCGATCTTGGCGCCCGACTGGTCCTGGACGTCCTTGCCATACAGCGAACGCACCTGCTGCTCAGTCAGTTCCACGGCCCTCTCCTCTCCCTGTCACCTCCCGCCTACCCGGTCGCCGCAGCCATTCACCACCCCGCGCCTGCCAACAACCCGCGGCACTCCCAGCGGGCATAACAGTCACGGACGTGGGCAATCGCCGGTTCGCCTGAGGTGAATGCGAGGAAGGGGAAGACATGACGACGTTCAATCCGCCAGCAGGCGGATCGGCGAACCAGCCCACCGGACCGCGCAGGGGCGCAACCGGCACCGCCGCGAAGACCAGCGCGGCAGCAACGTTCGCACTGGTGTTCGGTGTTTCGGCGCTGATCTGCGTGCTGACCGCCATCCTGGCCCCAGCCGGGCTCGTGCTCGGGGTCATCGGCATCGTCCTCGGCATCATCGGAGTCCGCATGACCCGACGCCCCGGCGTCACCGGCCGCGGCGTCGACATCGGCGGCCTCGTCCTCAGCGTCATCGCAGTCGGGCTGGCCCTCGCCTTCGCCGCGGGCCTCACCACCTTCCTCAACAACGAAGGCGCGGTGAACCGGCTCGAACGCCGCGTCCAGGACCTCCGCCACGACCTGCCACGCTGACCTCCCCCGCGCCCAGACCTCGCCCAACGTCGGATCGCGTGGACACCTCGATAGAGAGGTGCAAACCGGCCAAAACGCATCCGGTCAGATCTGCTTATCAAGCGGTCACTCGATCGCGCCTGACCTCCTGAAGGCTGTGTTGCATACCGTGGCAGACCGGCGACCCCGCGAGGCCGATACCGCCGTCTCCGGGTAGGACTTTTCGGGTGTACGTCCGTCCAACGCGCCCGTAAGCCAGGGTTGTGCGGGCGAGTATGAGCGGTATGGAACTCCGGGAAGGCGGTGAAGTCGGCCGGGACCTGTTGCAACGCCGCGAGGACGTGCGGCAGGCCAACTTCCTGGAACTGTTCGTCGACCTGGTCCTGGTGTTCGCCCTGGCCGGGGTGGTCAGCCGGGTCACGCGGGACATCGTCAGCGACGATCTCGTCATCCGGTGGCGGGCGATGGCCTACCTCCTGGTGCTGGCGCTGCCGCTGCTCTGGTTGTGGACCACGACGGCGCAGATCACCAGCTGTTCGACCCCCCGCCGCCACAAGATCCAGTGGATCGTCCTGGCCAGCGCCTTCGGAATGCTGATCATGGCCTCATCGGTGCCGCACGCCTTCGTCGGCCGCGGCTGGGCGTTCGTGCTGCCGTACGTGATCCTGCAGTGCGGCCGGCCACTCATCCTGATGCCCGCGCTGCGCGGACACCCCCTGCGGCAGCTCTACCTCCGGTCAGCGCTGTGGTTCGCGGTCACGGCGGTGATCTGGCTCGCTGGCGTCGCCATCAGCGGCGGCGCCCGGGCCGCCGTGTGGGGGACCGCCGTGGCCGTGGACATCGTCGCCGCGCAACTGCGCTGGCCGGTACCGGGATGGCCAGACCGCGGGTCAGCGCCTGGGCCATGGAAAGCATCCACCACCTACCCGAGCGCTACCAGCAGTTCCTGATGATCGCCCTCGGAGAGACCGTGCTCGCCGTCGGCATCAGCTTCACCGAGCAACGGGACACTCCGCTGACCCTCGCGGTGCTGGCTGAAACACCCGGGCGGCTCACCGGTGCCGCTGTGGCTCGTCACGAGCCTCGGCGGCCCGGCGCTGTTCCTCTACGGCCGCATCCGCCTGGAACGCATCGTGTTCAACCGGCTCTCCCTCCGCCGCGTCGCCGCCATCACCGCCCTCGCGGTCATCGCCGTCCCCCTGTACTTCGCCCCGCCGCTGACCGCCACGGTCGTGGCCGCGCTCGTACTACTCGCCGTCGCCCTCGCCGACGCCCGCCACGCCGCCGGCCGACCCCCCGAGGCACCCTCCCCAGCCCACTAGCCCCAACGCCGCTCGGTTAAGGTCCGGCGGGTGTTTCGCAATGGTTTGTGATGATGTCGATCGCGATGGTGGCTTTGTAGCTATGCCGGTCTACGTTGGGTCCGCGGGCTTGGTACTTGGAGTTTGAGC
>NZ_JBDPMC010000257.1:0-560 GCF_039871625.1 Micromonospora sp. B11E3
GTTATCAAAACCATCGCCCGCGACGCCTACGGCTTCCGAAACCCCGAAAACCAACGCCTACGCACCCGCACCACCACCACGCGACGCCACCGCGGACACCTCAACCCCGCTTAAGTTCGAAGAGCCGCTATGTCGTAGCTGTTGGTGGCGGCCACGTAGATCGCGGGGGTCTGTTGCGTTGGGCGAAAGCATGATCGACTCCGGCTTGCCGGGTGTGGTCTGCTGGGCCGGTGAGGTCGTCGACTCGTGTCCGGTCCTGGTCTCCGCCGGCGTCGGCGTTCGTCGGGTTCCGGTTCCCGCCCGAGGTGATCGTGCTGGCGGTCCGTTGGTATCTGCGGTTCGACCTCTCGTACCGGGATGTGGAGGAGTTGCTGGTCGAGCGGGGTGTCGAGGGGGATCACGTTACGGTCTACCGGTGGGTGCAGCGGTTCATCCCGCTGTTGGCCGACGCCGCTCGCTTCGCTCGTCACTCACCTGGTGACCGTTGGTTCGTGGACGAGACCTACGTCAAGGTCAACGGGGTGTGGCGGTACGTGTACCGGGCCGTGGACCAGCATGGT
>NZ_JBDPMC010000258.1:0-556 GCF_039871625.1 Micromonospora sp. B11E3
CGCACCAGCCATCCGGATGGGTGGGCCGCGCGGCGAGGTGCCAGCCGTTGGGCTGGTCCTTTTCCGCGCGGCCTCCCGCCGAACCGGATTTGATGGTTTCCCGATCGTCCGGCTCTCCAGTGACTTACTGCGTGAGCGGTGTGGCTGGTTGCCCGGTGTGGGTGAGGCTGTGGCAGGAGGCGCAGACCACCAGGGTCTTGCGGCGCCGGTTGGCCATGGCCTTGGCCCAGTGGGGCTGCAGCGGTCCGGGTTTGCCGAGGTCGGTGAGCTTGCGGACGTGGTGGACTTCCACCTCGCCGGGTTGCTGGCAGACCTCGCAGACGTCCGCGAGGAGCCGTGTGACGAGTTCCTTGTGCGGGTAGTCGACCCGGATCGGTTGACGGTCGGTGACCGTCGCCGTTTTCTGCCGGTGGAGCGGTGTCTCACCGATGTCAATCCCCTGAAAGCGTGGAGGGCTGTTTAAGCTGCCTGAGCCAGGCGGGCTTGGGCGATGAAGCGTTCGTAGTCGATGGGTGACATGCCGTCGCAGGCGCTGTGGCGTCGGCGGGTGTTGTAG
>NZ_JBDPMC010000259.1:0-554 GCF_039871625.1 Micromonospora sp. B11E3
TGCGTTTGCCGCTGATCGAGGCCAAGAAGTTGCGGTAGGCCACGTTCAGATCCGCGAGGGCCTGCGGCAACACCACGCTGGACACCTCACCCAGCCACGCCCGTTGCGGGGTGTCCTTCGCCTGCGTAATGACCAGCTTGGACAACTCGCCGTCCGAAAGGTACTTCTCACCCGCCTCGCGGACCTGCTGGCGCAGGCGCAGACCGTCGTGGAACACCACGCGGGCGCACCCGAACGACCGGGCCAGCGCCTCGCGCTGGGCGGCGTCCAGGTAGAGCCGGTAGTGGTAACGGAGCCGCGCAAGGCCACCGTATCATTGGTTTATGGCCGAGCTCGAAGGCATCCGTACCGGCAGACACTGTGTTTTCGCACTACACGCTCACTTGGTCTTCGTGACCAAGTTCCGGCACAAGGTGTTCACTGACCACCACCTGTCCCGGATGGAAGAGATCATGCGGGACGTGTGCGCCGACTTCGAGGCCGAGCTGATCGAGTTCAACGGCGAGAACAACCACGTCCACCTGCTCGTCAATCACCCACCCAAGGTGGCCGTG
>NZ_JBDPMC010000260.1:0-553 GCF_039871625.1 Micromonospora sp. B11E3
GCTTACCCGTCTCCCGCACGATCCGCACAGCGCCCTCACGGAACTCCCGGTCGAACCGTCTCCTCGTTTCAGCCATGACCATCTATCCCCTTAGGTCCGGCCTCCACGCTATCGGGGGAACCTCAGGTCGAGGTTCTCGCGCTGCGGCATGAGGTAGCGGTGCTCCGCCGGCAGGTTCCCGGCCGGCCGCGGCTGTCCTGGCCGGACCGGGCGATCCTGTCCGCCCTGGCCCGCCTGCTGCCCCGCCGGATATGGGAACATCGGATCGTCACCCCGGCCACGTTGCTGAACTGGCACCGCCGCCTGGTGCGACGCCACTGGACCTACCCCAACCGACCCGGCCGACCACCAGTCAGCGACGAGATCCGGGACATGGTGCTACGGCTGGCCAGAGAGAACCCGCGATGGGGACACCGCAGAATCCAAGGCGAACTACAGCGGCTCGGCCATCGGATCGGAGCGGGCACGATCCGACGGATCCTGGCCGGCTGGCGGGTCGCCCCCGCCGCCCCGCCAGCCAGACACCAACTGGGGCACCTTCCTGCGCAACCAG
>NZ_JBDPMC010000261.1:0-553 GCF_039871625.1 Micromonospora sp. B11E3
CAGGATTGCCCGGTCTGGACAGGACAGCCGTGGTCGGCTGTGGACCTGGCGGCGGAGCACCGCGACCTCGTGGCGCAGCGCCAGCAGCTCCGCGAGCAGGGCACTGTCACTGCGGGCCGCGACGAAAAGGGCGCCGAACACGCGGATCGCGAACAGGTAGATCAACCGGAACACCATGACCATGAAGGTGCCTCAAACTTGCGAGGGACCAGCTCACAGCGCGTGCGACAGGAATTGGCACCGTACAGGTCATACCAGAGATCATCAGCCCGAGCCGAGAACTCCCGGCTCACGGCATGTGCGACGAGTTATGGCACGGCACAGGCTCCGAGGGTGTCCGGTCCGGTCTGGTGGGTGCCAGGACTGATGATCATCAAGTCAATCGCTGGTTATCGATGCTTCATTTGTTAGCGGGGTGCGTGTGGGCGCTGTTGCGTTGGCGGATCGGTGGACATGCCGAGCCGCGTCGCAGGGCACTCGCCTGTTTCGTCGTCGACCAGGGAGTTGTCGACCAGCCATTCCACCGCCCGCCGCCGTGCGCGAACGGCGTGCC
>NZ_JBDPMC010000262.1:0-541 GCF_039871625.1 Micromonospora sp. B11E3
ATCACCCGGTCGATCGAGGTAGCCGGGGGTGTGCACGCGCCCGGACATCTGGGCGAGTTGACCCAGATCATCGACTTCGACCTGGTCGACGCGGTGCTGGAAGAAACCGGGACACGCGAGAAGCGGCCGCGGCTGCTGCCGTCTCGGGTCGTGGTGTACTTCGTCCTCGCACTCGCCCTGCTCGAACGCTGTTCCTACCGAGCGACCTGGGGGAAGCTGACCGCGGCCCTGGCCGGCTTGTGCCTGACGCGGCCGAGTATCTCCTCACTGTCACGCGCTCGCCGCCGGATCGGAACGGCGCCGCTACGGCGCCTGTTCGAGACCCTGGCCGGTGCCGTCGGCCTGCCCGGTCAGCCCGGTGTGTTCTACCGGGGCCTGCGTACCGTGGCCATCGACGGCACCCACCTGCACGTACCCGACGAGGAGCAGGTCACCTGGCGCTACCCCAAACGCGTAGGAGACAAGCTGGAGTTCGGCTACCCGCTGCTACGGCTGCTCGTGGTGATCGAGTGCGGGACCCGCGCCCTGCTCGCCGCGGCCT
>NZ_JBDPMC010000263.1:0-530 GCF_039871625.1 Micromonospora sp. B11E3
CGCCGGACGCGCCAACATCGCCCACGCCCGCCGCGACCTACACAACCGCACCGATGTCTTCGCCGTCTACGGCATCTAGCAAACCATCACCAAGCCGGACAGAAAGAAACAACGCCGGGGCCCTGGGTCACGCCGTACCGGATCCCCGGGATCCCGGCACCCTCACTACGATGCCTGCTCGCCCGATCCAGCCGTCGGCAAAGGCGAAGGAATTGGCAAGCAAGTCAGCGGTCGGGACGCTAGCGATCTCTTGCTGGAATCAGTGGAGCTACGTCGAGAAGAAGGACGTTTTCGGAAGCCGGATCTACCGCTATAACGTTGAAACCGACTGGTGCTACGACACCTCGACCAACAAGTTGACAAATATCGACCGAGCGGTCGGTTATATCAACTACGAGACGTGGCAGGGCCCCGGCGTTGTTTCTTTCTGTCCGGCTTGGTGATGGTTTGCTAGATGCCGTAGACGGCGAAGACATCGGTGCGGTTGTGTAGGTCGCGGCGGGCGTGGGCGATGTTGGCGCGTCCGGCGA
>NZ_JBDPMC010000264.1:0-519 GCF_039871625.1 Micromonospora sp. B11E3
CAAGGGGGTGCACGCCTTGACCTGACCACCCACACGGAGATCACCTGACCACCAGCATGGATTTCTGCTGTCCGCCCACAAGGAGAGCTCAAGGCCATCGGACAGGACTTCGTCCTGACCCTTGACACCACCAGGGGCGACAGGGACTAGATGATTGAGTCCGAAGTCTGGGCTGTACGGCAGCGCGGGCTTGACTGGAGCATGGCCGCCCCTGCTGTCCGACGCCGAGTTGTTGTGCCTGGCCATCGCGCAGGTCCTGCTGGATTTTCCCCGGGAACGGCATTCCCGGGTTCCGCAGCTTGTAGTTAAATCGGAGGATCCGTCGTACTTGAGCCAGGTAGACGGTTCACGAGGATCGGCGCACAGAGGCCATCCCGACTGGCGAGGCATGAGGGCTCTTCGAACTTAAGCGGGGTTGAGGTGTCCGCGGTGGCGTCGCGTGGTGGTGGTGCGGGTGCGTAGGCGTTGGTTTTCGGGGTTTCGGAAGCCGTAGGCGTCGCGGGCGATGGTTTTGATAAC
>NZ_JBDPMC010000265.1:0-515 GCF_039871625.1 Micromonospora sp. B11E3
CGCTGTTGCGTTGGCGGATCGGTGGACATGCCGAGCCGCGTCGCAGGGCACTCGCCTGTTTCGTCGTCGACCAGGGAGTTGTCGACCAGCCATTCCACCGCCCGCCGCCGTGCGCGAACGGCGTGCCATGCCGGCCGAACGGGGTAAAGATCAAGCTCAGTTGGGGTTTCCGACTCAGACTCCGCTCCCGCCCTGTCCGGCCGTGTCGGCTGGCGGCGCACCGATTATCGATGCTCTCCGGGGCTGGCAGGCCTCCGTCCAGCGGCCACCAGGGCAACGAGGGCGACCAGGGAGCCGGCGATCATGTATACCGCGACCGGCCAGGAACTGTTCGCCCAGGTGTACAGCCCGGCCGCCACGAATGGTGCGGGACCGCTGGTCAACACCGCGTTCAGCTGGTACGACAGGGCAATGCCGGAGTAGCGGACCGGAGCGTCGAACAACTCGGCGAGAAAGCTCGTCAGGACGCCGAAGGTCACTGCCGAGCCGACCGCCAGCACCAACACCAGCGCCAG
>NZ_JBDPMC010000266.1:0-507 GCF_039871625.1 Micromonospora sp. B11E3
AAGGCGCCGGCGTACACGGCTGGAAGCAGGCCCTGAACTCACTGGAAATCTTCTTCCCGGGCCGCATCCCCGTCGATGTCCGATAGTTAGACAGGATAGGACGTTACACAGAAAATCGGACAGGCCCGACTTCCGAGGTGTGGCTGGTCAACGCCAGAGACGTCAAGCACCTGCCCGGCCGGCCCAAGACCGACAAGCTCGATGCGGTATGGCTGTGCAAGGTCGCTGAACGAGGCATGATCCGCCCGAGTTTTGTTCCTCCCGCGCCCATCCGTGAGCTTCGGGACCTGACCCGCTACCGGGTCGACCTGATCGGTGAGCGGGGACGGGAGAAGAACCGGGTGGAAAAGCTCCTCGAAGACGCCCAGATCAAACTGTCTGTGGTCGCCAGCGACATCTTCGGCGTCTCCGGCCGGGCGATGCTCGACGCCCTGGCCGCCGGGCAGCGTGACCCGCGCACCCTGGCGCAGTTGGCCCGCACCCGCATGCGCACCAAGCTACGTGACC
>NZ_JBDPMC010000027.1:0-87340 GCF_039871625.1 Micromonospora sp. B11E3
GTCCCGCACCAACACCGGATCAGCGACAACGAACGCCGACAACACGCAATACCCATCAGCCGGCACCGCGAACTCCAACACCGGCCGGCCAACCCCATCCACACCTTCCAGATCCAGAACCAGATCCGGGTCCGGGTCCAGAACCAGATCCGGGTCCGGGTCCAGAACCAGATCCGGGTCCAGGTCCAGATCCGGGTCCGGGTCCGGGTCCGGGTCCGGGGCCGGGGCCGGGTCCGGCATCCATAGATCCTGCGTGAATGCCGGGTTAAGAAGCGCCGGGTCAACAGAAGACAGGCCGTGATCTTCCGTATCCCGATCGTCCGGCGCGGTCACGTCGTCCCCCACCACCGACGGCCACGCAACACCCACCCCTGACACCCCAGACAGCGGGTACAAGGAATCGACCTGATCGCCCCCCGGCTCCCAGCCCTCATCGAGCGTCGGCGTACTACCCATTCGATCCAGATGACCCGGGTCCGGGTCCGGGTCCGGGCCCAGGTCCGGCATCCGCAGATCCTCCACGAATGCCGGGTCAAGAAGCGCCGGGTCAAGATAAGACGGGTCGTGGTCTTCCGCATCCCACTGTTGCGGGACCGCCGCGGTCGCGTTGTCCCCCCCCACCGACGGCGCCCACGCGACATCCACCTCCGGCACCCCAGACGGCGGGTACAAAGAATCGACCTGTTCGGTGCCGTCCGGTGGCGTCCACCCCCAGCCGGGCGGCAGTGCCGACAGTTCCACCCCTCCCGGACCTGGACCCACACCCAGGTCCAGGTCCGGGTCCGGGTCCGGGTCCGGGTCCAGGTACGGCATCCACAGATCCTCCACGAATGCCGGGTCAAGAAGTTTCGGGTCAAGATGAGACAGGTCGTGGTCTCCCGCATCCCGCTGTTGCGGGACCGCCACGGTCGCGTTGTCCCCCACCCCCAACGGCACCCACGCGACACCCATCCCTGGCATTTCGGACAGCGGGGACTGGACCTGTTCGGTGTCCTGCGGCGGCTCCCACTCGTCGAGCTTTGGTGTGTCCAGATCCATCCCATCCAGATCCGGGTCCCATACGTTCTGGAATTCCTGATCACCAGACGCCAGGCCAGACGGATCGCCGTTGCCCGCTTGACCGGATGGCAGTCCGCCGCTTGAAGAGTCGGCCGGGTCGGTGGAGGTGGTGAGCATCGCGTGGGACGGGCCGCGTGGCGGGCTGGTGGAGGCGAGCAGGAACGCGCTGGTGTCGGTGTCGGTCGTGGTTGTCGGTTGCGGGTGGCCGGTGGTCTGGCCGAGCAGGTCGGTGATGGTGGCGGGCCGGCCGTTCCCGTCGAACGCGGCCACCCGGGTGCTGGATGCGAACAGGTGTCGCAGCCACGGATCGCGTATCGGATCGTTCGGCTCGGGTCGGTCGGCGGCGTCGGGCAGTAGAGGGTCCCGCACCTGGATTCTCGGCGGCCCGGATTTTTGTGGCTGGCTGTGGAGGGCGAACACGTGCTGCGGTTCGTTCGGTGGCGCGGCCCTGACCACGACCATCGACCCCGGCGCCGCCTTCAGCGCGGCCAGCACGTCCTGTCCCGCGACCCCGTCGGGGTGGGCGACGCGCTCGGGTACCGTGTCGAGGATCTCCATCAGTTGCGGCCAGCCCATGGTGGGCGCGAGCCGGCCGTCCGGTCCGATGATCCGGTCGTCGAACACCGCCCGGTTGCCCAACCGTTTGTACACGGTGTGGAACACATCGAGAGTGGCCGCCACGCACCACCACAGGTTGCCGCTGCTGCCGGCACGCACCTGCTCCGCAGCGGCCCAGTTGGCGACCCGCTGCCCGGACTCGAACATCCCGACGGCCTGCCCAGTTGCCGCAACGGCCTGCCCGGTTGCCGCGACAGCCGGCTCGCCGTGTCTGCCGGGGTCGCCACTGACCGGTTCATCCCGCGACGAATCCGCGTCGCTGAGACCGTGCTTACCGGGCACCCCACCAAGCGACTCGTCCGGCGAGGACACGTCACTGATCGAAATTGTGTCGCTGGTGTCGAGGTTGCTGAACACGCCGTCGCTGGAGACAGACATGCCACTGGCGCTGTCACTGTCGCTGTCGTTGGCGTTGGCGTTGGCGTTGGTGTTGGTGTTGGTGTTGTGGTGGATCGGCGTGTCATCGGCGCGGGAGGCAGCGCCAGCCGGCACCGTGCTACGGGCGCTGGCCGCGTCCGGCGTCCCAGCCGTGCCCGGCGTGCCCGGCGTGCCGGGGGTGGCGCTGCCGGCGGCCTGGGCGAGGACCTGGTGGTATCCGTTGACCCAGTCCCGTTGGAAGGATCCGTGGCGGGCCGGCTTGACGCCGTACTGGTGGGCCAGGTCGGTGAACTGCTCTACTGCCTGGCGGGTCGCGGCTGCGGTGTGCTGCTCGGGCGTTATCGGCACGGTCGGCGCGCCGGCGCGCCCGCTTTCTTGAACGTCGACGGTAGCCAAGTTGGCGGCCGGTGCGGGGGCGCCGGGGATGGTCGCGGCCGTGAAACGGGCGGGCAGGTCGGTGACCGCCTGCCGGACCACGTTCACCACGGCACTCACCTGCGCGGCGTCGGGACCGGCCACCACAGCGGGCAGCACGGGTGCGGAGGTACCGAGGATCGCATCGAGGCTTCGGTCCACCCGGTCCCGCACGGCGCTCTTGACCGCCTCGATCGCGGCGGCGGACGGCACCGCCGCCCCGGCACCTGCCGGCACGCCGGCGCCTGTCGGCGTGCCAACGGCCCACGAGGTGCCAGCGGCCGTCGGTAGGCCGGCGGCGAGGTACCGGTCGATGTGGTGTTCGGCGGCCAGGTGCGCGATCGCGCGCAACGCCTCCAGGTCGAACGCCGCCGGCAGCGCCGCGACAACCTGCTCCGACCACACCTCGGCCGGGATCTGCTCACCCGCGGACGCCAACGCCTCGGCCATCCGGGCCACCGCCCGCTCCCGGACACCCGTCAGATACCCCTCGGTGAGCGCGGTACCCGGCAGACCGACCGCAGACAGGAAAGCCAGAACAGCCGGATCACCCTGCCGGGCGTCGACCCACCCGGCGAAAACCCGCTCGATCGGCACGGCAAGCGCAGCCATGCTCTTGCCCGCCCGAGCCACCCCGGCCAGCAGCCCACCGTAGCGGTCCACCAGATCCTGCTGGAACCGATACCACTGCTCGACCACCGGCACACCAGCTGCCACAACCCACTGCGGCGCCGGCGCAGCCGGCACCGACAGCGACGGCACCGACCACGACGGCACCGACGGGTCCGGGTTCGGCGTGGGCAACTCCAGGCTCAGCGGCGTGGGCGGCGGCGTGGGCAGGTTCGACGCCGGCCGCGGCGGCAGGGTGGGCGGCGGCGTGGGCGGCGCGGCCTGCGTGCCGGCACCCACAGCCGTCGGATCATCGACCCCAGTCTGGTAGCCCGCGGACGTGTCCCCACCAACCGGTGTCGCCCCCACCGGCAGGACCGGCCTACCGTCCGGCGTGAAATCGATACGAGGCACCTGCACCCGGGGCTGCATCACGGCGCGACTCAACACGAACCCGAGCCCGCTCGCGGCCGACCCCCCCGCCCCCGACAGCGCCCCGGCAACAAAATCCGCACCACTGACGGCGAAGTACCCGCCGACCATCAGGCCGGAAAGCCCACCGAAGAGCCCCTCCATACCGGTCTCCAACACGGGCCGCGTCAGCAGATCGGTCAACAGAATCCTGGTGGCATCCGACACGCCCAGCTTGCTGACAGCGCCGGCGACAGCGCCAGCGACCTTACCCAACGCCGGCCCCGCCACCGTGCCGAGGAACGCCACCGCCCCCGCGAACGCCGCCTGCTGACCGACCGCCGACCAGTTCACCCCGGACTGCAGACCATCGGTCATCATCGACACCTCGGCCAGCAGCGCAGAACCCGGCATGAACAACATCTGCATAGCCGTGCCGCTCGCCGCCGAGCGGACCAACGCCGAACGCAGGACCGCCTGGATGACGGACCGTGTCTGGGCGACGTGTGCCGCCGCCCCCACCGGATTCCAGAACCACATCGCGGCGGCGACGGCGAACTCGGCCTGCATGAAACTGAACATGGCCACCGCCAGACGCTTGCCCTTCTCCGTCTCGAGGAAGAACTTCTTCTCCGCCTCGATCACGGCGAGCAGCAGGTCAGCCGTCTCGGCCAACTTCCTCACGAACGGAACGGTCTGGGCCACGAACCGGTCGAAGACCTCGCCCTCACCCGCCTCCCCGACCGCCCTGATCGTCTGCTCCAGCAACGGACCAAGCACCGTACGCACCCGATGCTCCAGCACCTCGGCCGTGCCGATGTCACCCCACAACAACGGCAGCTTCGCCCGGGACAACTTGAACCCGGTGAACCCTTCCAAAACCCGCATCGAGCTCTCGTCGAGCTCAACGGTCGGAACGGCGGCGGCCAACGCGCAACGCTCCCTTCCCCGCCCCGGATCAGGGGCACCCAGTGCGGATCAGTCAACCGCGCTGACCGCCACCCAGCCCCCGACCACCTCGTCGGCGATGACCTCGGCACTGCCCCCACCCGGCGGCCGAGGCCCCAACTCCCCGCCCCGCAACCCGACCGACGCCTCCACCGCCACCCAAGATGTCGATCACCGAGAGCCACGCACCCCTCACCGTAAAGTGACGGTAGTCGACATCGGCGACACGAGCCATCCCCACCCACACGTGAACCACCACACATCCAGGCCAGCCGGCCGCCTGACCGCCCACCACACCACTCACACCGGCTCACGGCGCAGGTCACGGCCGGTTCTGTCAGCACACCCGCCGCCGCGACAGCCCCGGCCGGCCCGGCGGCGACCATCTGACCGCGAGCCGCCCTCCGCCCCTTCCGTCAGGGCTTCACCACGCCTTCACCACCGCGCACCCCGGAGCAGCACGCCAGGGCGCCGCCCGGTCGGCTCACAGCGCAGGTCAACGGCCGTCTGACAGACCCGGCCGACCAGGTCGCGAAAGCCAGACTCCCTCCCTGTGGGAGGGGGATCTCTCCTTCTCTCCCCATCGCGATCTACTGGCCGTGGTCGATCCCATGCCCCGTGGCGCTCCTTCCTCGTTGAACCGGTTCCAGGCCAGGGCGCGAAGGGAGTGCGAGAGCGTGGCGGCGGGCGAGGACCACCACGGCGGGCTGCCAGGCGGCGACGAGCCGATCAACGCCGGCCGGGGCTGGAAACGGCAGGGCCGCAACGACAACGGGTACCCGCGGCCATACGTCCTGCCGGTCAGTTCCCGGCTGCGCGGCAACCAGGGCCGCTTCCCGCGCGCCCGGCGTGGTTGAACGGCAGCGGTCCGCCCGGCCGGGACACGCCGGCGCGGCCCCCGCCGCGACGGCCGCTGATCTGGACGCCGAACTGGAACAGCTGCGAGCCAGGGCCGCACGCATCGCCAGCCAGATCGCCGCCCTCAACCGGCGAATGAGCGAACTGCGACGGCAGATCGAGGCCCACCAGCGACACCGCCACGGCTGACCACGGAAGGCGGTCACACCAAGGCATCGCGACCAAGCGGTCCAGCAGCCCCGCCGAGCTGTTCGATCCTGGCCGCAATGTCGGCCGGTCCCGGCCGCCGTGTCCGCCCAGGTTACGGCCGCTGGCTGCCTTGTACGCGGCACACCCTCTTGCATTCTCGGCCCGACCGCTAGGGGAGGGGCACGCGGTGCGGGGCGTGAGCTTCGAGGTGCGCGGCCAGCGTCGCGACGAAGAAGTTGTCGACCAGCGTTGCCAGGGCGTTGCCAACAGCCTGACGTGCCGCAGCGCGCCGACCGGCCCGGCGATTTACGGAAGCTCCCGAGGAACCTTCCGGGGCAGCTCTCGGGGAACCACCCGGGGACCGTTGCGCCGGGTGTCGCGTCCGGCTCAACGTTGCGGATGATCAGGCGGTGACCAACGGTCCGCAAGGCAGGTCCGGACGCTGGCGGGCCGAAGTGTCCGGACCTACGTTGCAGTTCTCCGACTCAGGTTCGCCGGCTGCGAACAGGCCCGTCCGAGAATGTCCTGGTCATCGCGTCGGCCCGCAATGTAGGCCCGGACTCCGCAAGGTCATCCGCAAGGTAAATCCGGACTCCGCAATGTTCGCGTGGACGCGACACCGGGAGTTGCTACCCCCCCCGGGCCCGTCGAGCATCGGTGGGCCCGGGGGAGGCGTCCCTCGTCAGCCCTTGACGGCGCCGCCCACGATGCCGCGGACGAAGTAGCGCTGCAGGAGGAAGAAGACCCCCAGCGGCAGGGCCATCGACACGAACGCCGCCGCGCCGAGCAGGTACCAGCCGCCGCCGAGGGAGTTGACGAGGTTGGCGATCGCCGCTGTCATCGGCAGGTTGTCCGAGTTCGCGAGCCCGATGTAGATCAGCGCGACGAGCAGGTCGTTCCATACGAACAGGAACTGGAAGATCGCCAGCGCGGCGAAGGCCGGCACGCTCATCGGCACCGCGAGCCGGAAGAACGCCGTGACGTGGGAGGCGCCGTCCATGTACGCCGACTCGAAGACGGCGCGCGGCAGGGAGCCCATGAAGTTGCGCAGCAGGTACACCGCGAACGGCAGGCCGTACCCGGTGTGGGCCAGCCAGACGGACAGGAACTGGCCGGTGAGCCCCCACTCGGCGAACAGCTTGAGCACGGGGATGAGGGTGGTCTGGAGCGGGACGACCAGCAGCCCGACGACCACCACGAAGAGCAGGTCGCGGCCGGGGAACTCCATCCAGCTGAACGCGTACGCGGCGAACGCGGCGACGAACAGCGGGATGATGGTCGCCGGGATCGCGATGAACAGGCTGTTGACGAACGCCTCGCCGATCCCGCTCTGCTGGAAGACGTCCCGGTAGTTGTCCATCGTGAAGTGGTACGGCGGGGCGAACGCCGTCCACCAGCCGGAGGTGGACAGCTCCGACTGCGGCCGGAACGAGCTGACCAGCAGCCCGACCGTCGGCACCGCCCAGAGGACCATCAGGGCGACGACCGCCAGGTGCAGCGCGAGGCGGCGGCGGGGGCGGGCCGGCCGGCGGGCACCCGCCCGAGCCGTGCCGGACGCTTTGGGCGTGGCGACTGCGGTCAACGGATCGACTCCTGGGTCCGGAACTTACGGATGTTGAACGCCATGATCGGCACGATCGCCAGCAGCAGGACGACGGCGACCGCGCTGGCCCGGCCGAAGTCCCCGAACGTGAACATCTGCTTGATCATGAGGTTGGCGACGACCTCGGTGTCGTAGTTGCCGCTGGTCAGCGTGTAGACGATGTCGAACATCTTGAGCGAGGTGATGATCATGGTGGTGGAGACCACCGCCAGGGTCGGCCCCAGCAGCGGGAGCGTCACCCGCCGGAAGACCTGCCACTCGCTCGCGCCGTCCACCCGAGCCGCCTCGAGCAGTTCGGGGTCGATCCCCTTGAGCGCGGCGGAGATGATGACCATCGCGAACCCGGTCCACATCCACACCATGACCGCGATCAGCGCGAACGTGCTGAGCCGGAACCCGGGCGACTGGAGCCACCCGACCGGCCCCAGCCCGAGCGTGCCGATCAGCGCGTTGACCGTGCCGGTCTGCGTCGAGCCCGGCGGCTTGTAGTCGTACATGAACTTCCAGATCACGCCCGCCGCGACCATGCTGATCGCCAGCGGCAGGAAGATGATGCTCTTGGCCAGGGCCTCGTACCGGACCCGGTCGACCAGCACGGCGACCAGCAGTCCGATCCCGACCGTGAAGGCGGTGAAGAAGACCAGCCACAGAACGTTGTTGAGCAGGGAGCCCAGGGCGTCCGAGTTGGTGAAGAACCAGCGGTAGTTGTCCAGGCCGACGAACTCCTGCTTCAGCTCGTTCTTGCCGTACATGCTCCGCATGATCGTGCGGATCGTCGGGTAGACGAGGAAGAAGCCGAGGAACCCGAGTGCCGGTGCCAGCCACAGCCACGGTCGGACGCGCCGCTGCCAGCGGTTCGAGGTCGCGGCGAGCAACCGCTCGGTGAGCCAGACGTACGCGATCAGCACCGCCGGGACACCCACCACCACCTGGACCGCGGTGATCAGGCGTGAATCCACTCGTACCTCCAGGTCGGAGCGCCGGACGAAAGGGGGGAGTGGGGGCGGTCCCGCCGCCCCCACCCGCGCCGGGTCAGGACTCGTACGCGTCCTTCTGGGCGTTGTCCAGGTCGCCGAGCACCTGGTCGATGTTCTTGCTGCCGTTGGTGAGCGCCACCGTCGCCTTCCAGAACGCGTCGTTCATCGCGGTCGGCATGCTGTCCGAGGCGTCGAACACGAAGGTCTTGGCGTTGGCCAGGATCTCGGCGGACCGCTTGCTGACGTCGTCCGGGTAGCTGGCGGCGTTCTTGTTCGCCGACAGGGCCCCGCCGGCCTTCACCCAGATGTCCTGCGCCTGCGCCGTCACCAGGTACTTCATCAGCGACTTCGCGGCCGGGGTGTCCTTGAACATGCCGAAGAGGTCACCCGCGCCCTCGACCGCGCCCGAGTACTGCGGGTCGATGTCGGGGAACGGCATGAAGTTGTAGTCCGTGCCCGCCTTGTGGGACTTGAACTGGCTGAACCCGGTGATGAAGCTCGCCTGGTGCAGGAACTGGCAGCCGGCCGGGCTGGCGAACAGCGGGTCGCCGGCGTTGCCGAAGTTCGTGGCCACCGCCGTCTTGCCGCCGCCGTAGCCGTTGGCGACGACCTCGTCGACGTACATCTGGAAGGCCCGGCGGATGGCCGGGTCGGACCACTTGACCTTGCCCTCGTACCACTTGACGTAGACCTCCGGGCCCGCGGTGCGCAGCACCAGGTCCTCGATCCAGTCGGTGGCCGGCCAGCCGGACGCGGCGCCGGACTCCAGGCCCAGGCACCAGATGTTCTTCGCCTTGCCCTGGTTGGCCTTCGCCTGGGTGGTCAGGTCGGCCCACGTCTTCGGCGGGTTCGCGCCGTAGTCGTACACCTTCGGGTTGTACCAGATCAGCCCCTTGATGGCGGCCTTGATGAAGACGCCGTGGATCTTGCCCTCGGTCTTGCCCAGCTCGACCAGCGCCGGCGCGGTGTCGGCCCGGTACGTGTCGATGTCCAGCACGTCGTCCAGCGGCAGCAGCTTGCCCGCCTTGGCGTACTCGGCCATCTGGCCGGGGCCGGGCAGCCCCGCGAGGTCGGGCAGGACGCCGGAGGCCACGCCCGTGGTCAGGACGGTGTTGATGTCCCGGGTGCCGGTGTACTTGACCTTGGCGCCGGTCTGCTGCTCCCAGGGCTCGACCATCTTGAGGAAGGCGGCCTGCTCGTCGCCGCCCCACGTGCCGATCACGTTGACGGTCTTGCCCTTGAGGTCGGTGTCGTCGGAGGACGAGCCGTCCCCGGTGGAACAGCCGGTCGCCGCGAGGGCAAGGACGGCCACCGGGACCATCCGTCGCAGCCACGGGTTCATGCGTACTCCTTCTGCTCGCTCGGTGCCTTGACTCCGCGGCCCTGCGGGAGCCGGGAGGGTAGGCCGCCCCGCGTCGCGCGTGGCGGGCACTCCCGGTCACCGGTCACCGTACGTCCCGTAAGGGGCCCAGCGCGTCGGCGTTTGTGCAGGCTGCGGTGGGTGCTGCCGGGATCGGTGCCGCTCGTGGCGGCCGAGAACCCTGAATGCCCGGGAGATTTAATCGAAGGTCACCGGGGTGTGCAAGGGACGCCGGAGCTCCACAGGGGACTGATGCCGGTTCGAGATCATGCTAATGCGCACAAGCCGCAGAAACCGGAGAGGTCCGCACGCGGGACCGCCGGACGCGCGGCGGCTCCGACCGGATCCGGCGGATCACGGTCGGGGCGCGGTGTCCACGTGGGAGTGTGTGAGCCGGTGAGTCGTCCGGCCCGCCACGGTCCTGCCAAAGCCAGGACCGTGGCGGCTCGGTAGGAACCAGACCCGGTCAAGCTGGATCAGCCTGAGCGCGTGATCGAAGCGCTCAAGCTGATCGCTGTTTCGCTTGCGTGGGCGCGGTCAGCGCGGCGGCCAGCCGGTCGCGCGCCGGCTCCGGCAAGGGCGAGGCGTAGGGATGGTGGGCACCCGCACTGCGCGCGACCGTCTCCGAATTCTCCGGAGATGGTGTTCGCCGGGTTACAGAGAGAGAACCGCCCCCGGTGGGAGCCGGAGGTGAGGAGGGCCGTGCTCCCTGGCAGCTTCTGCTCCGTCATGCATGGGCGCCGGCCTTCTCGTCGGCGAGGATCCGTGCGTCGGCCTCGTCGACAGATACGAGCGAGATGCCCTTGGTTTCCCTGGCGACGATGACGGCGACGCCGGTGACCAGGCAGGCGAGCGCCAGGTAGATAGCGATCGGAACGGACGAGTGGTACCTGCTGAGCAGGCTGGCCGCGATGATCGGCGCCAGCGAACCGGCCACGATCGACGTCACCTGGTAGCCGAGGGAGACACCCGAGTACCGCATGCGCGTCGGGAACATCTCGGCCATGATCGCCGGCTGGCCGGCATACATGAGCGCGTGGAACACCAGGCCGATGATGATCGCTGCGAGGATGACTGCGTTGTGCCCGCTGTTCATCATCGGGAAGGCGAAGAAGCCCCAGATGCCTGCGCTCAGTGCGCCGATCATGTAGACGGGACGGCGGCCGATGGTGTCGGAGAGGCGCCCGACGAGCGGGATCACCGCGAAGTGCACGGCGTGCGCGATCAGCATCCACCAGAGGATCTGCGCGGTGTCCGTGTGGACGACCACCTTGAGGTAGGTGATCGAGAAAGTCACCACGAGGTAGTACATGACGTTCTCGCCGAAACGCAGACCCATCGCCGTCAGCACGCCGCGTGGGTAACGCTTGAGCACCTCGAAGACGCTGAACGACGTCTCCTTGACGTGCTCCGCTTCTTTTTGCGCCTGGATGAAGATCGGGGCGTCTGTCACCTTCGTGCGGATGTAATAGCCAACGAGGACGATCACGGCCGACAGCCAGAACGCCACGCGCCAGCCCCAGCCGAGGAACGCCGAATCGGACAGTGTCGTCGTCAGGATCAGCAGGACAGCGGTCGCGACGAGGTTGCCTGCGGGTACGCCGGCCTGCGGCCACGACGCCCAGAAGCCGCGGGACAGGTTCGGGCTGTGCTCGGCCACCAGCAGCACCGCGCCACCCCACTCGCCGCCGACGGCGAATCCCTGGATGAAGCGGAGGGTGACGAGCAGGACGGGGGCCCAGTAGCCGATCTGACCGTAGGTGGGCAGGCAGCCCATCAGGAAGGTGGCCACGCCGACGAGGACGAGACTGAACTGGAGCAGTTGCTTGCGGCCGAACTTGTCGCCGAAGTGACCGAACACGATGCCGCCGAGAGGCCGGGCGACAAAGCCGACGGCGTAGGTTGCGAATGCCGCGATGATCGCGTCGAGTTCGTTGCCTCCGGCCGGGAAGAAGACCTTGCTGAACACAAGCGTCGCCGCGGTTCCGTAGAGGAAGAACTCGTACCATTCGACGACGGTGCCGGCCATGGATGCGCCGACCACCCTCTTTAGACCCGATGGTGGGGCTTCGCTCTCGGGTTTCGGCTTGTTGTCGACGCTCATCGTGGATTCCCTCTCTTTCAAATAGTGACAAACACCGCTACGTTGGACGTGAGTTGTCGTCCGCGTGCGCAGGATCCTGACGCCCAGGACGGGCGACAAAGTGGGTGAATCAGACTGGGGCACACCTGCCCGTCGGATGAACTCTGCGGGCGTGGCCCCTCTACTGGACGTAGGTCATAGTCCAGAGATGCCGACGTACATCGTCTCCAGGTATTCGTTGATTCCATCGCTTCCGCCCTCGCGTCCGATGCCGGAGTGCTTCACTCCACCGAAGGGCGCGGCGGGGTTCGAGATCACACCCGAATTCATGCCCAGCATCCCGGTTTCCAGACGCTCGGGGAGTCGGAGCCCGCGTCCTACGTCACGTGTGTACACGTATGCGACCAGACCGAATGGAGTGGCATTGGCCAATGCAACGGCCTCGTCCTCAGTGCGGAAGGTGACGACCGGTGCTACCGGGCCGAAGATTTCGGTGGACAGAATCTTCGCGTCGCTCGGTACCTCGGTCAGAATGGTCGGCTGGTAGAACCATCCGTCCCCCGGAATTGGGGAGCCGCCGGTCGCGACTTTGGCACCCCGGCTCACTGCATCGTCGACCAGGGCCGAAACCTTGCCGCGGCTCTTCTCGTCGATCAGCGGGCCCAGCTCCACACCTTCCTCGGTGCCGCGGCCTACGCGTTTGGCCTCGAAACGGGCGGCCAGGCGCTGCACGAACTCGCCGGCAACGTCCTCGTGCACATAGAAGCGGTTGGCCGCGGTGCACGCCTGTCCGATGTTGCGTAGCTTCGCCGCGAGCGCGCCTTCGATCGCCGCGTCGATGTCCGCGTCCTCGAAGACCAGGAACGGTGCGTTGCCGCCCAACTCCATCGACGTGCGCAGCACGTTGGCGGATGCCTGTTCGAGCAGTTTCCGGCCGACTGCGGTCGAGCCTGTGAACGACAGCTTCCGCAGCCGCGGATCAGCGATCAGCGGTCCCGCCGCAGCTCCCGCGTGAGTCGTGGGTATCACGTTGATCACGCCTGCGGGCACGCCGACTTCTTCGAGGATCTGTGCGAACAGCGAGGTTGTCAGCGGTGTAAGTTCCGAGGGCTTGACGACCATCGTGCATCCTGCTGCGAGCGCTGGGGCGATCTTGCGTGTCGCCATGGCGAGTGGGAAGTTCCACGGCGTGATCAGCAGGCAGGGCCCCACCGGCTTTTTCAGCACGAGCAGACGTGAATTGCCGTCGGGTGATCTCGTGTAGCGACCGTCGATGCGCACCGCCTCCTCGCTGAACCAGCGGAGGAACTCGGCACCGTAGGCGACTTCACCTTTCGCCTCGGACAGCGACTTTCCCATTTCCATGCAGATGAGGAGCGCGAAGTCGTCAACCCGGGCGAGGACCGCCTCGTACGCCTTGCGGAGTAACTCGCCGCGAACTCGCGGCGGCGTCGCTGCCCATAGCTCCTGTGCCGCCGTGGCCGCGGCGAGCGCGGCGCGTGCGTCGTCCGGTGAGGCGTCGGCAACCGACACCAATACCTGGGCAGTGGAGGGGTCGTCCACCGTGAATCTTGAACCGGTCGACGATTCACGCCATTCGCCGGCGATGAACAGCCCTGTGGGTATTGTCGCGAGAAGTTCCCGCTCGCGTGGTGTCCTCTTTTGTTGATGCCCAACAAGCTGTGCGGTCATGCGGTTACGCCGTTCTCGAACAGGATCACCTGGCGGACGGCGGTGCCGTCAGCAAGGTTGTCCATCGCCTGGTTGATCTCGTCGAGCGTGATCGTCGACGAGACGAGCACCTCGACCGGCAGCCTTCCCTTACGCCACAGTTGGGCGAAGATAGGGATGTCCCGTGAAGGGACGGCCGATCCGAGGTAGCTGCCGACGATGGTGCGCGCTTCCGCGGTTATCCCGAGCGGGGTGATCGTGGCTGTTGCGGTGGGCGCGGGCAAGCCGACAGTGATCGTTTTGCCGCCCGTGCCGGAAACCTGCACCGCAGTTTCGAATGCGCGGGCGTTCCCCGCCGCCTCGATGACGATCGGTGCTTTGAGGCCGGCCTCGATCGCTTCTTGCGGTGTGTACACGGCGGTCGCGCCCAGCTCACGGGCGCGCTCGAGTTTGTCGGCAACAGCGTCGATGCCGATCACCGGGCCGCGCCCGAGCGACACCGCGGTGATCAGTGCGGCCATGCCGACACCACCAAGTCCGACGACGACGACGGTGTCACCTTCCTGTGGATCACCGGCGTTGATGACGGCGCCGCCCCCGGTGAGGACCGCGCAGCCGAGGACGGCCGCAATCTGCGGTGGGATGTCGTCATCCACCGGCACGACAGAACGGCGGTCGACGACCGCATGGTCGGCGAAGCCGGAGACGCCCAAGTGATGATGCACGTCCCCACCGTCGCGGTGTAGTCGGCGGCCTCCTCCGAGCAGTTCGCCGGCGTTGTTCGAGGCCGAACCGGGAGTGCAGGGCAGCCTCCCGTTGGTCCGACAGTTCGCGCACTCGCCGCATCGCGGCAAGAACGCCATCACGACCCGCTGGCCTGGGCGCAGATCGTCCACTCCCGACCCGACCTCGACGACCCGCCCTGCGGCCTCGTGCCCGAGGAGCATGGGGACGGGACGGACCCGGTTGCCGTCCACGACGGACAGGTCGGAGTGGCACAGCCCCGCGGCCTCGATCTTGACCAGAAGCTCTCCAGGTCCGGGCGGATCCAGGTCGAGCTCACAGATGCCGATCGGCCGGGACTCAGCGTAGGGCCGCGACATGCCGATTTCCTCGAGTATGGCTCCGACGATCTTCACGCCGAATCACTCTCCTTGCAGTGGGTTTCTGTGTTGCATGGCCGTTGCAGCGACCGCCGCCAGATGTCGCGAGCGCGCTGGCAACGGATGCCTGGATGTCATCGCCGGCGCGGAGGGGGTGGTCCGCGAAGATCCCTTCGTGAGCGAGAACCGGGCGGCGGTCGCCGGCCAGCTCCCGGTACCGCTCTTCGAGTGCCTCACGCTGACGAACGAGCTTGTGCCGGTGGGCAGCGGTTTCCCTGTCGCCCTGCCTCACTGCCCGCCACGTGTTCGGCATTTGTTCGCGGCTAGGTCCCGGGTCTCCATCGCGCCGGTGGAGAGGACGTGCACCTTCATATCGACCACTGCAACCTCCTTCACTCCTGTGGCGCTTCTCACTCTGGCCGACAATTTTGGCCGCGGATACGGCGCAGAGTGACATATGGCATCCTGTAGAGATGGCAGTAGGTGACACAGGTGGGTTCGGGGGACCGATGCACGTTTCCAGCGATGTTTCGACTGTCGTCGACGTCACGCCACCCCAGACGACCCGGTCGACGCCGGTGCTCACCCCTCCGTCGACGGATGACGTCCGCCGTGCGCTCCGCGAGTGCGCGGAGGACCTCACCAGCGTCCGGGACCGTGGAGTGGTACTGCAGGGAATCCTGCGTCGGGCCCGGACCCTCTTGGCTGCCGATATGGCATATCTCAGCGTCAACGACCTGGACCGCGGCGAGACATGCATCGAAGAGGGCGTCGGCGTGCAGACCGACGCCTTCCGCTCCATCCGCATGCCGCTCGGGACCGGAATCCTCGGAGCCGTCGCTGCGGGGAACAGACCCGTTCAGACCAGTGACTACCTCACGGACCCGAACATGAACCATCTGCCCGGTATCGACGCGATCGTCCGAGGCGAAGGGGTTCGTTCGATCCTCGGGGCGCCGATCCGGGTTGGCGGCCGGGTGGTGGCAGCGCTTCTCGTTGCGTGCCGACGGCCCTGCGAGTTCTCCGAACAGTCGGTCGCCGCCTTGGTTGACATCGCCGCACAGGCTGGTGTCGCCTTCGAACACCTGCGCATCCGGCGAGAGGTCACAGGGTTGCGGACAGCGTTGTCCCAGACCGTGTCGTCGACGGAGCGCCGCCAGCACGAACTGGAGTCACTGCTACTCCTCGACGACCGTCTCATGGCCGCCCTACGCGGCTCCAGCGCCCTGGTGAGCATCATCGACGTGCTCGGTGAGTTCCTCGGCGCACCGGTGAGCATTCATGATCCTGATGGCAATCACGTCGTCGGGCAGGTAATAGCAGCCGACGGGTGGCTGTGCACGCCGGAGCTGCGGACGTCGGTGACAATCTCCCATCGCGAACAGGGCGCAGTTCCCGTCAAAGTCGGTGGCATGCCATTGCTCGTCATGGCGGTATCCGCGGGCGAAGAACATCTCGCGACTCTCGTTGCGAAGGACGGGCGGGGTCGACGCGAGATCATCTCCCGCGCATCGGTTTTCGTGTCCACGGCCTACCTGTTCGAGCGGACGTTGGAGGCCTCGTTCAATCGAGAACAGTTCGAACTGATCGAACTGTTGATGAAGGTGCGCGAACGCACCGAGCCTGCGCTACAACTGCGACTACAATCTTACGGCTTCAACAAGGGTGAAGCTCTCGAAGTGCACGTGTGCGAAGGAACGGCTTCGGTGCAGCAGAGCTCGACGGTCGCGGCGATCAAGACCGCGACGGCCAGCACCCCCGCTGTTGTCGCCGTGCATGAAGGACATATCTGCGTGCTCTGCCCGGCCACCGAATCGCACAAACGAGGCACAACGATCGCGGATACGTTGAAAGCCGCAGGGCTTACCGTCCTGGTCGGCAGTGCGAAAGCGTCCGGCGTTGCCGCAGTGCGAGCCGCGCACGACGAGGCGTGCGCAGTGGTCTCGGCGATGCGAGCACTGGGCCGGTCTCACGGATCTTCCGACGTTATAGACCTCGGTCTGGCAGGAGCGATTTCGGGGGCGCGAGATCAAAAGTGGGTGGCCCGCCTGATCGACCGCTTCCTCGGTCCGCTCATCTCGTACGACCAGGATCGTCACACGCAGTTGTGTGAAACTGCATGGCATTACTTTGAGAACGGTGGACACCTGGCCCGGACGGCCGCGGCACTCCACGTCCACATGAGCACCGTGCGACAACGTATTGACCGTATCGACACCATCCTGGGTGAGAGTTGGCGCCGCGCACCCAGCAGCCTCGACACGCACCTCGCCCTCCGCCTGTGTCGACTCCGCGCCGGGGATGAAGGGATCGATTCTCGGTCGTATTGATATCGATGGTTCATGCGGTGGCACTGCCACGTCGACTGAAAGATGCACCTTCGCCAGAACTGAGGGGACCCGTTTGGTGGTCCCGTCGCTGTGCGGAAGCGCCATGAGTTTAGCAGTTCATCGCGCAGCCTGCCGTTGAACGACTCGATCCAGGTGTCCCCTGCACGATCTTCGACAAATGGCGCATGATCCCGATCATCACGAGCATCGAGAACCCGATGGCGGCACGGGTGACCGACGTGGTCGAGACACTGTTCTGATCGCCCGGCATCGAACGGCGGCTGAGGGGACTGTCTGACCAACGGTGTGCGGGTCCGGCCTGACCGAAAGGACAGGTCGGTATGACGACCAGCGCAACACCTGTGCCGGAGGCCACGTGTGACACGGTGCCGATCAGCGCGACGCGTGACGGCGAGGCCGTGATGCTCGATCCCGTGACTGGAGAACCGATCGACCAGAAGGTGCTCTGGATCAGGTGCGATAGGCGGCCGGGTTGCCGGCGGCCGGCGGGGCGGTGCCGGTCAGCGGATCGCGGCGACCACCCGGTCGTCGAACTCCTGCCAGACCACGTCCACCGCGCTGAAGCCGGCGTCGCGCAGGGCGGCGAGGTGGAACTCCAGCACGGACTCGGGGTGGTCCCGCCCGACCGTGGCGAACCGGCGCTCCCGCTCCGCCGAGACGGCGGCGAGCGCGGGCTCGGCGGCGGCGGCCTCCCAGAACTCCCGCCAGCCGCTCGCCATGTCCTCGCCGAAGGCCGCCACGGCGTGCCGTGCCCGGCGAGCCTCGGCGAGCTGCTGGAAGGCTCCCCGTTCCCGCCCGAACGGGATGTTGTCCGCGTTGAGCAGTACGCCGCCGGGGCGGATCAGCCGGGCCATGCGCCCGTACACGCCGGCGAGCGCGTCGGACGGCAGCCAGTGCAGGGCGGTGCTGCTGAGCACCGCGTCGACCCGCTCCTCGCCGAGTACGTCGGCCAGGTCGGGCCGGCTGACGTCCGCCTCGACGAAGCGCAGCCGGTCGCCCAGCGCGGTGGAGGCGCGCCGGCCGATCTCGACCAGCACCGGGTCCAGGTCCACGGCCACGCACCGGGCCTGCGGGAAGCGCCGCAGCAGCCGGTGGCTGAGCGAGCCGGGGCCGCTGGCCAGGTCCACGGCGACGAAGTCCGCGGGCAGCAGTTCGGCGAGCACGTCGAGCACGGCGTCGATCGGGTATCGGCGGCGTCACTCAGCGGCGCGGCGCGGGGCCGGTGGAGTCCCGTACCACCAGCTCGTGCCCGGTGGAGCGGCGCCGGGGACGCGTGACGCGGGGCTTGAGCGCTAGGGTGAGGGCCATCCGGCCCATGTCGGTCATCGGCAGCCGTACGGTGGTGAGGCTGGGCGCGAGGTCGGCGGCCACGGACACGTCGTCGAAGCCGGCGACCGAGATCCGCTCCGGCACGGGGATGCCCCGGGCGCGCAGCGCCGACAGCACGCCGATGGCCATCGCGTCGTTGAGCGCGACGATCGCCGTC
Organism: Micromonospora sp. B11E3; assembly: GCF_039871625.1. NCBI lineage: Bacteria > Bacillati > Actinomycetota > Actinomycetes > Micromonosporales > Micromonosporaceae > Micromonospora > Micromonospora sp. B11E3. The sequence goes on from NZ_JBDPMC010000027.1 coordinate 18,119, forward strand.
GTCTCCGGGTGCTCGCGCAGGATCCGCTCCGCCGCCACCCGGCCCCCGTCCCGGGTGAAGTCGGAGTGGACCACCGGCAGGCCGTCCAGGGAGAGCCCGTGCTGGCGCAGTGCGGCGGACACCCCGGCGAGCCGGTCGACGACGGTGGTGAGCCCCGGGGTGCCCGCGGCGACCGCGATGCGGCGGTGCCCCAGCGCCAGCAGGTGCTCGGCGAGGGCCCGGCCGCCGGCCTCGTTGTCGGGCAGGACCGCGTCGACGCCGAGCGCGTGCCGCCCGATGACGGCGACGCGGCCGCCCTGGCTCTGGAACGTCGACAGCTCGGTCCGGGCGTCCGCCTCCATGCGCGCGTCGTCGTAGCCCGATCCGGCGATCAGGATGATCCCCACGCGCTGGGCGATGAGGTGGCGCAGCTGCCGCAGCTCGTGCTGCGGGTCGCGGCCGGAGTGGCAGATCTGCACCAGCAGCCCCTCCTCGGCGGCGACCTGGATGACGCCGCCCGCGATCTCGGAGAAGTACGGGTCGTCGACCTGGTGGACGACCAGCCCGACGGTGGGGCTCGCGCCGCCGGCCAGGGTGCGGGCGTAGGGGTTGGCCACGTATCCCAGCTCCCGCGCGATGTCCCGGACGCGGTTGGCCACCTCCTCGCTGACCCCGTCGCGGCCGGACAGGGCGCGCGAGGCTGTCGCCAGGGAGACGCCGGCTCGCTCAGCGACGTCGATCAGGCGCAACCGCGGGCCAGGCTTGGGCATTCGCAACTCCCCAGAAACATCGACGCAACTATTGCCGGTGACGCGAGGCACAGTTTAGTGTACGGAAGCGCTTTCGTAAGCGCTTCCGTCCCCCGGCGAAGGAGTGTTGCGGGATGACGACCCGTTACAGGCGAACGCGATTGATGACGGCCCTCGGCGTGACCGTGACGCTCGCGCTGGGCGCCTGCGGTGGTGACGGCGGCGATTCCGCCGCGAACGACGACCCGATCGTGGTCGGGATCTCGCTCCCGCTGACCGGCGACTTCTCCGAGCCGGGCAAGGGTGTGCAGCGGGGGTACGAGGCCTGGGCCAAGATCACCAACGACAAGGGAGGCCTGCTCGGCCGCAAGGTCGAGCTGAAGATCCTCGACGACCAGTCCAACGCGGACCGGGTGGTCGCGGACTACGAGCAGCTCATCGGGAAAGACGAGGTGGACCTGGTGGTCGGCCCGTTCTCGACCCGGCTCGTGGTGCCCGCCGCCCGCGTCGCCGAGGAGTACGGCATGCTCTTCGTCGAGCCGGCCGGCGCGGCGAGGGAGGTCTTCCAGCAGGGCTTCAAGAACCTGTTCTACGCGGCCCCGGCGGTGGCCGACGACCACTACAACTACCTGGCCGAGTACCTGCTGGCGCTGCCGGCGGACCAGCGGCCGAAGACCGCGGCGTACGCGGCCATGGACGACCCGTTCGCGCAGGGCACGGCGTACGGGCTGAAGGCGAAGCTGGAGGCGGCTGGCGTCCGTACGGTCGTCGACGAGGTGTACCCGCCGAACACCACCGACTTCGGCAGCATCGCCGCCAAGATCGCCACGGCGAAGGCCGACCTCGTGGTGGGCGGCTCGCAGTACCAGGACGGCGTGAACCTGATCGTCGCCCTCCAGCAGTTGCGGTACCAGCCGAAGCTCGCCGCGTTCTCCACCGCGCCGACGAACCCCGAGTTCGCCGCCGCGATCGGGAACAAGACGGAGGGGATCATCGCGCCGACCGGCTACACGCAGAAGGCGCCGTACCCCAGCAACGTCGAGTTCGTCGAGAAGTACACGGCGCAGTTCGGCTCGCCGCCGGAGGAGGACGAGGCCAACGCGTACACGACCGGCCAGGTCGTCGCGGCGGCCGTCGCCGCCGCGGGCTGCGCGGAGCAGGGCGAGTGCCAGAAGAAGCTCGTCGACTGGCTGCGGAAGAACACGGTGGAGACCGTCGTCGGCCCGCTGTCCTGGGACGAGACGGGCAAGCCGAAGGGCGCCCACATGATCCAGCAGTGGGTGGGCGGCGAGATCCAGATCGTGCTGCCCGCGGACGCCCGGGAGACGACGCTCGTGTACCCGAAGCCGGCCTGGTAGGCGCGTCATGCCGTCCGGTGCGCTGCTCCTGCAGAGCGTCATCCTGGGACTGCTGCTCGGCGGGCTCTACGCCCTGCTGGCCGCCGGCCTGACGCTGTACTTCGGCATCATGCGGGTCGTGATGATCGCCCACTCGGCGTTCCTCATCCTGGCCGCCTACCTCGCCTGGTGGTCCCACTCCCGGCTGGGGATCGACCCGCTGCTGTCCATGGTCGTCACCGTGCCGCTGTTCTTCGGCTGCGGCGTGGTGCTGCAACGGGCGCTCCTGGCCCGGCTGCGCCCCGCCACCCTCACGATGATGTCCGTGCTGCTGACGTTCGCCATCGCGGTCGGCGTCGAGGGGCTGCTCGGGTACGCCTTCACCGGCACCCAGCGGCGCATCCAGCTCGGCTACGGCTCGGCGAGCATCGGCTTCTTCGGCGCCCGGATCGCCGTGGTCAAGCTGATCGCGTTCGGCCTCGCCGCCGTCGCGCTGGCGACCCTCTACCTGCTGATGAAGAAGACGACGCTCGGCTGGGCGCTGCGCGCGACGATCCAGCACCGCGACGCCGCGCGGCTCGTCGGCATCGAGACCGAGAAGGTGGCCGGGTACGGCTTCGGCATCGGCCTGGCCACGGCGGCGGTGGGCGGCACGGCGCTCGCGCTCGACACCACCATCTACCCGTCGCTGCACTGGCACTGGATCGGCCCGCTGATGGCCATCATCGTGGTCGGTGGCCTCGGCAGTGTGCCGGGCGCGGCCATGGCCGCGATGGTGCTCGGCCTGCTGCAGAGCCTGCTGCAGATCCCGCTCGGCACGACGTGGGCCCAGACCGTCTTCTACCTCGCCCTGTTCGCCACGCTGGCGTTCCGGCCACAGGGATTCTTCGGAGGTCGCCTTGCCCAGCGCTTCTGACCCCACGGCGACGGCGCCGACCGCCGCGGTGGCGGCCGGCCCGGCGACCGCCGGACCGGCGGCCCCCGCCACCGCCCGCCGGCGGTACGGCCGGATCGCCCAAGCCGTCGCGGTGCTCCTGCTCGCGGCCGCGGTGCTGGCGTTCCCGTCCCTGGCGCCCAACCCCTACGTCCTGTCGGCCGGCATCGTCGTGCTGAACTACGCGGTGCTGTCGACGTCGTGGAACTTCGTCGGCGGGTTCACCGGCTACATCTCGCTCGGCCACGGCGCCCTCGCCGGCCTCGGCGGCTACGGCACGGCCCTGCTCGTCACGCGGGCCGGCCTGCCCAGCTTCGTGGCCCTCGTCGTCGCGGCGCTGCTGGTGGCCGTGCTGGCCGTGCCGATCGGCTTCGCGGCGCTGCGGGTACGCGGCGCCTCGTTCGTGATCGTCTCGATCGCGCTGGTGCTGATCCTGCTGCTGGTCTTCCAGAGCTGGGCGTCGGTCACCGGCGGGTCGCGGGGGCTGGTCGTGCCGCGCCCGTTCCCGGGGCTGCTGCGTCCCGAGCACCACCGCGTCTTCTGGTTCCTGTTCGCCGGGCTGCTGGGGCTCGCCCTGCTGGCCTGGTGGCTCGTCGACCGCTCGCGGTTCGGCCTCGGGCTCAAGGCGATCCGGGAGGACGAGGACAAGGCGGAGGCGCTGGGCACGCCGACGTTCGCGTACAAGCTGGTGGTGTTCGTGGTGTCGGCGGCCTTCACCGCCCTGGCCGGCGGGCTCTACGCCCTCTGGTTCGGTGACCTCGACCCGGTCTTCCAGTTCTCGATCCTGACCGGCTCCTACATGGTGCTGATGGCCCTGCTCGGCGGCGTCCGGCACCTGTTCGGCCCGCTGGTCGGCGCCGTGGTCGTCGGGGTCGCGCTGGAGTATTTCAAGGTGGAGTTCGGCAACACGCCCCTGCACCTGGTGGCCACCGGCGTGCTGCTCGCCCTCGTGGTGCTGTTCCTGCCCGACGGCGTCCTGCCGGCGGTCGGCGCGCTGGCCGACCGGCTGTTCCGGCCGGCGCAGAGTTCCATCCGGGAGGTCACCGCCGCGCAGCTGCGCGACGAGCGCGCCGCCGCGGCGGCGGCATCGCGAGCCGCGGCGGACGGCCCGGGCGCGCCGGCCGCGGCCGCGGTCAGTGGCCGTCCCCAGTCTACGGAGGGTCGGGCATGAGCGAGCGCAGCGAGCGAATCATCGGGCTCAGTGCCGTGGTGGCTCATGACGGCGCGGAGCGAAGCGGAGGGCCGGCATGAGCGAGGTGAGAGGACTGGCCACCGAGGGCCTGACCAAGGCGTTCGGCGGTGTGGTGGCGCTCGACGGCGCCACGGTGACGTTCCGGCACGGCCAGGTCAACGCTCTGATCGGGCCCAACGGCTCGGGCAAGACGACGTTCTTCAACTGCGTCACCGGGATGATCCGGCCCGACGGCGGGCGGACCACGTACCGGGGGCGGGACATCACCCGCAAGCCGGCCCACGCCATCGCCCGCGTCGGTCTGGGCCGCACCTTCCAGCTGTGCCGGGTGTTCCCCCGGATGTCCGCGCTCGACAACGTGCTCGCCGCGGTCCGCCCGGCCGGCCTCGCCGGCCAGTTGCGGGGCGCACGCGCCCGCGCCGAGGTCGACCGGGCCCGGGGCTGGCTCACCCGGCTCGGCATCGAGCACCTCACCGACGTCGAGGCGCGCAACATGTCGTGGGGCCAGCAGAAGCTGCTGGAGCTGGCCGGGGTGCTGATGAGCGACCCGGAGACGGTCCTGCTCGACGAGCCGGCCGGCGGCGTCAACCCGGCGCTGCTCGACCGGATCGGCGCCCTGGTGCGCGAGCTGAACGCCGAGGGGAGGACCTTCGTGATCGTGGAACACAACATGGACCTGGTGATGAGCGTGAGCGACCACATCGTGGTGTTCGACCGCGGACGGCCGATCGCCGAGGGACCGCCGTCGCTCATCCGTTCCGACGAACGCGTGTTGGGGGCCTACCTTGGCGTCTGAGATCGAACTCGTCGACGTCCAGGCCGGGTACGGGCGCGCCGCGCCGGTGCTGCGCGGCCTCACCGTCTCCGTGCCCGCCGGCTCGATCGTCTGCCTCGTCGGGCCCAACGGCGCCGGCAAGTCGACCGTCCTGAAGGTGGCCAGCGGGCTGCTCAAGCCGCGCTCCGGCCGGATCCTCGTCGGCGGCGTGGACGTCACCGGCGCCGGCCCGCAGCGGATGCTCGCCGCCGGCGTGACGCACGTCCTGCAGGGCCACAGCGTCTTCCGCGAGATGACCGTGGCCGAGAACGTGCTGCTCGGCGGCTACACGCTGAAGGACAAGCGGCTGATCGCCGAGCGGACCGAGTTCGTCCGCGAGGTGTTCCCGGTGGTCGCGCAGCGTTGGAACTCCCTCGCCGGGCTGCTCTCCGGCGGCCAGCAGAAGCAGGTGGAGTTCGCCCGGTCGCTCATGGTCAACCCCAAGGTCGTGCTGCTCGACGAGCCGTCCATGGGGCTGGACCCGAAGGCCACGACCACCGTCTTCGAGCAGGTCGTGCGGATGCGCGACGCCGGCACGGCCGTCCTGCTCGTGGAGCAGAACGCCCGGCGGGCGCTGGAGACGGCCGACCTCGGGTGCGTGCTCGACCTCGGGCGCGTGCACATCTCCGGGCCGGCCGGCGACCTGCTGGCCGACCCCCAGCTCGGGGAGCTCTACCTCGGCGGCCGGCCGGCCGAGCCGCCGGTCACCACCAAGCGGTAGCCCACCCCGCGTGCAGCGGCGCGCGGGGACGGGTGCAGGTACGTAAGCGCTTACGGAAGCGGTTGCGTAACCCGACGTGGACACGACGAAAGAGGTGTACGCGATGACCAGAGCAAGACGGGCCGCCGTCCTGACCGCCGCCCTGCTGGCGGTGGGCCTGGCGGCCGGCGCCGCGGTGCCACCCGCGCAGGCGGATCCCGACCACCCCCGGGTGCACCCGGCCCTGCGACCCCACCTGGTCGCCTTCTACGACTTCGACCACCCCGTCGAGGGCGACCCCGCCCTCGAACGCGACCAGGGCCGCTCCGGCACCGAGATCGAACTGGTCAACGGCGGCGCCGCGATGCGCGTACCGGACCACGCGTACCCGGGCAGCGGCGACGCGCTGCAGACCCGGCAGATCAACCCGGCCACGGCCGGCAACGACGACTGGAAGGCCGGCACCTGGTCGGCCAGCGGCGTACGCACCCTGCGGGCGTTCGCCGGGACCGGCGGTACGACGGTGATGGGCTGGTTCAAGCGGGAGATGGACGGTCCGCTGCCCAACTCCACGACGACCAACCCCGACGACCGGTACAACGCGATCGGGCTGGCCGGGGTGCTCACCGGCGACTCCGACGGGCACGGCGTGCGGGCGTTGCTCGAACTGATCGACGTCAACGGCGAGCTGCGCCTGGTCGCGCTCGGCCGGCGGCTCGACGGGGGCAACTCGCAGACGTTCGCCGCCGCCGAGGACTGGCGCACCCTGCTGCCGAAGGGGGAGTGGGTGCACCTCGCCGCCACCTTCGACTTCGCCACGGGCGCCATGGCGTTGTACCGCGACGGCCAGCCCGTGCCCGGCTTCTACACCCGCGACGACGACCCGTGGCGTGTGTCCGGGCCCGGCCCGCACGTCACCACCGCCTCCGACCCCCGCGGCATCAAGATCGGCGGGAGCTTCCCGCAGGACACCCTGGAGCGCAACCCCTGCGACTGCCGCATGGACGGCCTGATGTTCCTCGACACCACCCTCCCTGCGGACGACGTCGCGAAGCAGTACCACCATATGGCTCGCTGAGCATCCTCGGCACCGTCCTACCGAGAAGGAGAACCGCGTGCGCACACCGACGACCCGCCGGGCCCGCCGGCCCGTGCTGACAGCCGGGCTCACAGCCGCCACCCTCGTCCTGTCCACCCTGGGCGCCGCGCCCGTCCGGGCCGTCGACGCCGTCTACGATCCCGTGCCCGACATGCCCACCCAGTCCCGGCTCGGGCTGGTGCTGACCCAGTACGCCAGCTTCCCGCAGTCGACGCCCACCCCGGCGCCGGTCGACCAGCGGCTCATGCGGACCGCCCGGATCAACACGATCATGGAGCTGCCCGACGGCTCCGGCCGCCGGGCCGTGCCGGACCTGAACGGCAACCTCTACCTCGTCGAGGACGGCGTGCCGCACGTCTACCTCGACGTGGCCGCGACCTTCGCGCCGCAGTTCTTCTCCGGCCGGGGCCTCGGCCAGGGCTTCGGCTACGTCGCGTTCCACCCCGAGTTCGGCAGCAACGGGCGCTTCTACACCCTGCACACCGAGCAGGCGTCGGCGACCACGAAGGTGCCCGACTACGCCCAGTCCGGCACCATCTACCACGGCGTCGTCACCGAGTGGACCGCCTCCGACCCGGCCGCGGACACCTTCGCCGGCACCCGCCGCGAGGTCCTGCGCATCGGCTTCGGCGGCCAGATCCACGGCGTCCAGGAGATCAACTTCAACCCCACGGCGAAGCCGGACGACGCCGACTACGGCCTGCTGTACCTGGCCGTGGGCGACGGCGGCCTGGGCGTGCGCAACGGCGACCCGCAGAACCTGGGCATGCCGCACGGCAAGCTGCTGCGCATCGACCCCCGCGGCACCGACTCCGCCAACGGCCGGTACGGCGTCCCGCCGTCGAACCCGTTCGTCGGCCGGGACGGCGCGCTCGGCGAGATCTACGCCGTCGGCTTCCGCGACCCGCACCGGTTCAGCTGGGACCGGGCCACCGGCCGGATGTACCTCGGCCACATCGGCGAGCACGCCGTCGAGGCGATCTACGAGGTCCGCGCCGGCGACAACTTCGGCTGGAGCGAGCGCGAGGGGTCGTACGTCTTCGACAAGACGGCCACCAAGGCCTGCGACAAGCTGCTGCCGCTGCCCGCCGACGACGAGCGGTACGGCTACACGTACCCCGTCGCCGCGTACGACCACGACCCCGCGCCCGGCTGGAACTGCACCTCCGACGTGGGCGTCGCGGTGGCCGGCGGCTTCGTCTACCGGGGACACGACCTGCCCGCCCTGCACGGCAAGTACGTCTTCGGCGACCTCGTCGACGGGCGCGTCCTCTACACCGAGGCGAACGAGATGCGCCGGGGCACCGGCCTCGCCCCGATGCACCGGCTCGCCCTGTTCGACGCCGCCGGCAACGCGGTGCGGATGCAGGACCTCTCCGGCCCCGGCGCGCCCGGCGACCCGAAGCGGGTCGACCTGCGCTTCGGCACCGACGCCGCGGGCGAGCTGTACCTGCTGGCCAAGGCCAACGGGAAGGTCTGGAAGGTCACCGGCACCCGGGTCTTCGCCGACGGCGACGTCGGCCACACGAAGCTGCGCGCCGACGGCGGGGCGGCCGACTGGGCCCCGGTGACGCCGGCGAAGTGGCAGTTCGACCGCCACGAGGTCGTCCTGGCCGAGGCCGGGGTCAGCCGGCCCGGCCCCCGCCGGCCCAACGAGTACGCCGTCCTGAGCGCCGGCCCGGCCTGGTCGTCGATGGAGGTCGAGGCGCGGGTACGGCTCGACACGCCCGTGGAGGTCAGCAACCGGGACGTGATCATCGTCTTCGGCTGGCGCTCGGACACGGAGTTCTACTACGCCCACCTGTCCACCGACAACACGATCTACCCGCACAACGGCATCTTCAAAGTGAACAACGCCGACCGGGAGCGCATCGACCACCAGTGGAACGGCCGCTCCCGCGGCGCGAACCCGGCGGTCACCGACGCCGACTGGCACAAGGTGCGCGTCGTCCACCTGCCGGCCACCGGGGAGATCGCCGTGTACGTCGACGGCAGCAGGGACCCGCTGATGACCGCGAAGGACACCACGTTCGGCTCCGGGCGGGTCGGCTTCGGCTCCTTCGACAACGTCGGGCGGCTGTGTCACCTCACGGTGACCGGCACGCCGGCCTGATCGGCCCGGCGGGGTACGGCGGCACCGGCGCCGCCGTACCCCGCCGGCAGTCGGCACCCGGGACGACCGGGACGAGTTCGCGGCGCCCGGGGAGGCAGTACCGGGCGCCGGAGGAAACCGCTACCTGGAGGGTTGGGCGATGACGGCACGGATCCCGATCGGGATCGTTCTCAACGGCGTGACCGGGCGGATGGGCTACCGGCAGCATCTGGTGCGGTCCCTGCTGGCGATCCGCGAGCAGGGCGGCGTCCCGCTGCGCGACGGCGGCCGGCTCTGGCCGGAACTCGTGCTGGTGGGCCGCAACGAGGCCAAGCTGCGCGAGGTAGCGGACCGGCACGGGCTGACCGAGTGGATGACCGATCTCGGCGTGGCGCTCGCCCGCCCGGACACCTCGATCTACTTCGACGCCCAGGTCACCAGCGAGCGGGAGAAGGCGATCCGGCAGGCGATCGACGCGGGCAAGCACATCTACACCGAGAAGCCCACCGCGACCACGCTGTCCGGCGCGGTCGAGCTGGCCCGCGCCGCCGACGCCGCCGGCGTCCGGCACGGCGTGGTGCAGGACAAGCTGTTCCTGCCGGGCCTGCGCAAGCTGGACCGGCTGGTGCGGGGCGGCTTCTTCGGCCGCATCCTGTCGGTGCGTGGCGAGTTCGGCTACTGGGTGTTCGAGGGCGACTGGCAGCCGGCCCAGCGGCCGAGCTGGAACTACCGGGCCGCCGACGGCGGCGGCATCGTCGTCGACATGTTCCCGCACTGGCACTACGTGCTGGAGCAGATCTTCGCGCCGGTGCGGGCGGTCACCGCGCACGTCACCACCCACGTCCCGCGCCGCTGGGACGAGGGCGGCCAACCCTACGACGCGACCGCCGACGACGCCGCGTACGCCATCTTCGAGCTCGACGGCGGCGTCGTCGCACAGATCAACTCCTCGTGGGCGGTGCGGGTCAACCGGGACGAGCTGGTCGAGTTCCAGGTCGACGGCACCGACGGCAGCGCGGTCGCCGGCCTGCGCCGCTGCCGCGTCCAGCACCGCGCCGGCACCCCCAAGCCGGTCTGGAACCCCGACCTGCCCTCCGGCGACGACTTCCGCGCCCAGTGGCAGGAGGTGCCGGACAACGAGGAGTTCGACAACGGGTTCAAGGCGCAGTGGGAGATGTTCCTGCGGCACGTCGCCGAGGACGCCCCGTACACCTGGGACCTGTGGGCCGGCGCGCGCGGCGTGCAGCTCGCCGAACTGGGGCTGCAATCGGCGCGCGAGGGCCGGCGCGTGGAGATCCCGGAACTCGGGGGCGGCGCGTGAACACCAGGGTCGCCCTGCCCGACGGGGTCCTCGCCCTCTCCGGCCGGGGCCGCGAGCACGCCACCCCCGGCGCCCGGTTCACCAGCCGCGTCGCGTACGCCGCCGCGCACGTCGTCGCCGACCCGCGCGCCGAGAACGTCCCCGGCGCGCCGGCCGTCCTGGACTGGGACGCCACGCTCGCGTTCCGCCGGCACCTGTGGTCGTACGGGTTCGGCGTCGCCGAGGCCATGGACACCGCCCAGCGTGGCATGGGCCTGGACCACGCCACCGCACGGGAGCTGATCCGGCGCTCGGCGGAGGCCGCCCGGGCCGAGGGCGGCGCGATCTGCGCGGGCGTCGCCACCGACCAGCTGCCGCCCGGCCCGGTCACCCTCGACGAGATCCGCAAGGCGTACGCCGAGCAGCTCGCCGACGTGCAGGACGCCGGCGCCCGGCCCGTGCTCATGTGCAGCCGCCACCTCGCCGCGGCGGCCCGCTCGGCCGACGACTACCTCGACGTCTACGGCCGCCTGCTCGACGAGGCGGACCAGCCCGTCGTGCTGCACTGGCTGGGCCCGGCGTTCGACCCGGCGCTGGCCGGCTACTGGGGCCACGCCGACCCGGCGCGGGCCGCCGACACGGTGGTCGCCCTGATCGCCGCGCACGCCGGCCGGGTCGACGGGATCAAGCTGTCGCTGCTCGACGAGGACTTCGAGGTCGCGCTGCGCCGCCGGCTGCCCGCCGGGGTGCGGCTCTACACCGGCGACGACTTCAACTACCCGGTCCTGATCCGCGGCGACGCCGACGGCCACTCCGACGCGCTGCTCGGCGTCCTGGCCGCCATCGCGCCGCCCGCCGCGGCGGCGCTGCGGGCGCTCGACGGCGGCGACGCGGCGGCGTACGACGGGCTGCTCGCGCCGACGCTGCCGCTGGCCCGGCACCTGTTCGCCGCGCCGACCTTCTACTACAAGACGGGCATCGTGTTCCTGGCCTGGCTCGCCGGCCACCAGGACCACTTCACGATGGTCGGTGGCCTGCAGTCCGGGCGTTCGCCGGTGCACCTGGCGCGGCTGCTCCGGCTCGCCGACGCGGCCGGCCTGCTGCCCGACGCCGAGCTGGCCGCCCACCGGGCGCGGGTGTACCTGGCCACGGCGGGGGTCGCGCAGTGAACCGGTTCGCGCTCAACTCGGCCACCACCCGCCGCTGGCCGCTGCCGGACCTGCTCGCCGGCTGCGCCGACGCCGGGGTGGCCAACGTCGGGCTGTGGCGGGAGGACCTGGCGCCGTGCGGCGTCGAGCGGGCCGCCGCGCTGGTGCGCGACCACGGCCTCACCGTCACCTCGCTGTGCCGGGGCGGCTTCTTCGCCGAGCCCGGCTGGTACGACGAGAACCGCCGCGCGATCGACGAGGCGGCCGCGATCGGCGCCCCCGCGCTGGTGCTGGTGTCCGGCGGCCTGCCGCCGGGCAGCCGGGACGTCGACGCCGCCCGGGCCCACGTCGGGGAGGCGATCGGCGCGCTCGTGCCGCACGCGCTCGCCGCCGGGGTGCGGCTGGCGATCGAGCCGCTGCACCCGATGTTCTGCGCCGACCGGTGCGTGGTCGCCACCCTCGGCCAGGCGCTGGACCTGGCGCGGCCGTACCCGCCGGAGGCGGTCGGCGTCGTGGTGGACACGTACCACCTGTGGTGGGACGACCAGGTGTGGGCGCAGCTCGCGCGCGCCGGGCGCGAGGACCGCATCGCCTGCTTCCAGGTCGCCGACTGGGTGACGCCGCTGCCGGCCGGGGTGCTGCTCGGCCGCGGGCTGCCCGGCGCCGGCTGCGTCGAGCTGCGCCGCTTCCGGGAGGCGGTGGACGCCGCCGGGTACACCGGCCCGATCGAGGTGGAGGTCTTCGCCGAGGAGGTGTGGTCCCGCCCGGGCCGCGAGGTGCTGGACGAGACCATCGCCGGCTACCTCGCGCACGTGGCCTGACGGGTCCCGCGTGGTGGTGGTCGCCGGGCGGGGCGGCCACCACCCGGGCCCGCGAGGGCCGACCGGTAGCCTCGGCCCGTGACGGTCGCCACCGGTGCACCGGGCGCGTCCGCCTCGGCGCGGCGCGACCGGCGCTTTCCCGTGTTCTGGTCCGCGCAGATGTCGGCGTGGTCCGGTTCCGCTGGTCCGGGCCGATCCCCGGCGTCGGCCGTGAACCCGGCCGCACCACCGGTGCCCGGCTCGTCAAGGACGCGCTCGGCTGGCACCTCGTGTTCCGTACCGAAGTGGAGGTGGGGACACCAGCGCAGCACCAGGGGCCCGCCGTCGGGATCGACCGGGGCGTCAACGTCGCCCTGGCCCTGTCCGACGGCAACGACCAGCACCACGGACCGTGGTTGCGGCCGAAGGAGGCCGAACGGCTGCTGCGGCTGGAACGCAAGGCCGCCCGGCAGAAGCGGGCCCGCAATCCGTTCGAGCGTACGTCGAAGCGTCTGCACCGCACCTACGACCAGATCGCAGGGTTACGCGCGAGAGCCAAGCGCCGCCGCTACGACTGGCAGCACCAAACCACCACGACTATCGCCGAGAGGTACGGCATCGTGGCGGTGGAAGAACTGCGGGTGAAAAACATGACCCGCTCTGCGAGAGGCACCATCGCCGAGCCGGGCCGCAACGTGCGGCAGAAGGCCGGGCTGAACCGGGTCATGCTCGACGAGGCCCACGCACGCACCGTTGAACTGCTGGCGTACAAGCTGGCCGAGCGGGGCGGGCAACTGCTGAAAGTGCCAGCAGCGTACACGTCGCAAACGTGCTCAACCTGCGGGCACCGTGACCCCCGCTCCCGTAACGGCGTCGCGTTCACCTGTACTTCGTGCAGGCACCTCGACCACGCCGATACCAACGCGGCCCTGAACATTCTCAACGCGGCCGGGCTTGGTCGTGTACGGACGTGGAGCCCGGCACCTGTGGGCTGCGAAGCGTCAACCACCCGGCGTGCCTCATGAGCGCCGCCAGGAATCTGCCCTCTTCAGGGGGCAGAGGAAGTCAACACCTCAAGCACGATCTCGGGCAACCCGACGGCACCGTGGGCCTGGTGCTCACGGCCGGCGCGGCGGGGACGGTGACCGGCTCCCTGCTCGTCGCGCCGCTGCGCCGCCGGTTCGGCTTCGGGGCGTGCTGGATCGGCTCGGTGGCGCTGGCCGGCGTCGCCGTCGCCACCCTGGCGCTGACCGGCCGGCCCACCGAGGTCGGCGCGCTGGTGGTGGTCTGGTTCTGCTGCGTGAGCGTGGGCGGCATCTGCTCGCTGTCGCTGCGCCAGGAGGTGACGCCGGAGCACCTGCTCGGGCGCGTCACCGCGGCGTTCTGGACGATCCACTTCTCGCTCGGCGGCCTCGGCGCGGCGGCGTTCACCTGGCTGGCCCAGGGGCACGGCGCCACGGTGGCGTTCGCGCTGGCCGGAGCGGGCTGCCTGGCCGTCGCCCTCGCCGCCCTGTTCACGGCCGTCCGCCACCCCGCCCCTGCCTGACCCGCCCCGCGCCCCGCCCCCGCCCCCGCGATCTTGCACTTTCTGCCCGGCCGGGTGGCGGGGTCAGGCAGGGGCCGGTCCGGGGAGGACCGCCAGGGCGAGGGTCAGGTCGAGCACCGTCGCCGGGTCGTGCAGCCGGTCGCCGTACAGCTCCCGCACCTTGGCCATCCGGTACCGGACCGTCTGCGGGTGCACGAACAGGTCCGCCGCCACGTCGTCGCGGCGTCCCTGATGCAGCAGCCAGGAGCGCAGGGTCTCGGCCAGCCGGTGGGCGGTGGCCGGCGGCAGCGACGACAGCGGCCGCAGCACCTGCGCGCGCAGGTCGGCCAGGGCGTCGGGGTCCATGCTCAGCAGCAGCCGCGCGAGGTGCTGCTCGGTGTCCAACGGCGCGTCCGGGTCACCGCGGCGCAGCCCCAGCGGCAGCGCCCGGGCCGCCCGCTCGTACGAGGCGGCCACCCGGTGCCACGGCCGGGCCGGCCCCAGCACCGCCCGGTGCCCGTGCAGCACCCGGACGAGCTGCCGCCGCCGGCCGCCGTGCATGTCCGGCACCAGCAGCACGGCCAGCTCCTCGGCCGGGTCCACCCCCGGCATGTCCTCCCCGCTCTCCAGCGTCTGCGGGCTCAGCGCCGCCAGCACGGCCCGCAGGTTGCTGCGGGGCAGCAGCACCACGGTCAACGTCTGCGGCGGGGGCCAGTCCGCCCGCTCGGCGCTGCGGCGCAGCACCTCCTCGGACTCGCCGGCCAGCAGCTGCTTGGTGAGCCGCTCCAGGTACCGTTGGCGGGCGCGGCCCGCGCTGGCCAGCTCGTCGGCGTGCCCCGCCACGCTGGCCGCGGACAGCTCGTCGATGTAGGCGAACATCAGCTCGGCGAACTCGGCGACCGTCCCGGCGGCGAGCCCGCTGCGCACGGTCGTGGCCGAGACCTCCCGCCACGCCACCCGCGCTCCCACCCGGTACGCCGCGAGCAGCGCGTCCATGCTGCGGCCGGAGCGGGCCTCGCCGCTGCCCAGGGCGTATGCGGCCTCCAGCGCGGGGGTGAGCGGGGTGCCCGGGTCGGACCCCTGGGGACGCTCGAGGAGCTGGAGGAACGTGCCCAGCGCGATCCGTACCGCGTTTTCGATCTTGTCCCGCATCTGCCCGGTGAGGGTGCCGGAGTAGGCGGGCACCTCGGCGGTGATCGCGGTGACCGTGCGCTCGGCGACCACGGGCAGCGCGGCGCGGAGTCCGGTTGCGGTCCGCTCGTCCAGTTCGAGGTGGGCGGCCCGGCGGGTGGCGCCCGAGCGATCCGTGATCAATTGTTCTCCCCGAACAAGTACCTGCGGCTTATTCACCTTTGCCGGTCAAGATGTTATGCGATCGCGCCGCCAAGCTGGTGTTATGACCACCACCGTCCCGCGCCCGCCCGGCAAAATCACCTTCCGGGACAGGCTGCTCCGGCTCGCCGAGACGGTCACCACGCCGGTGCTGCCCGGGGACTACCTCGACATGGTCGCGCCGCTGCGCGCCGGGGCCACCCTCCGCGGGCGGATCGTCGACGTCCGCCCGGAGACGCGGGACGCGGCCACCGTGGCCATCCGGCCGGGCCGCGGCTGGCGCGGGCACACCCCCGGGCAGTACGCCCGCCTGGGTGTCGACGTCGACGGGGTGCGGCAGTGGCGGACGTACTCGCTCACCTCGGCCCCCGGCCGCGCCGACGGGCTGATCACGGTCACCGTGAAGGCGATCCCGGACGGCCGGGTCAGCAACCACCTGGTCCGCCGGATCCGGCCGGGCACCCTCGTGCAGCTCGACCAGGCCGAGGGGGACTTCGTCCTGCCCGCCGCGGTCCCGGAGCGGGTCCTGTTCGTCACCGCCGGCAGCGGGATCACCCCGGTCATGGGGATGCTGCGCTCCGGCGCGCTCGCCGCGGCGGACGTCGTGCTGGTGCACTCCGCGCCGACCCCCGACGACGTGATCTTCGCCGAGGAGCTGCGCGGGCTGGCCGCGCGCGGCGCGATCCGCCTGGTGGCGCGGCACACCGAGGCCGACGGCCGGCTGGGCGTGGCCGAGCTGGCCGGCCTGGTGCCCGACCATCTGGAGCGGCAGACCTGGGCGTGCGGGCCCGGTGGCCTGCTGGACGCGGCCGAGCGGCACTGGGCCGCCCACGGGGTGGCCGACCGGCTGCACACCGAGCGGTTCCGGCCGACGGTGATCTCGCCCGGCGCGGGCGGCGCCGTCACGTTCACCCGGGCCGGGGTGACCGTCCAGGCCGACGGCGGCACGGCCCTGCTCGACGCGGGCGAGGACGCCGGGGTGCTCATGCCGTCCGGGTGCCGGATGGGCATCTGCTTCGGCTGCGTGGTGCCGCTGCGCCAGGGCGCGGTCCGGGACCTGCGCAACGGGGAGATCACCACCGCCGTACCCGGCGACGGCGTGCTCGTCCAGACCTGCGTGTCGGCGGCGGCCGGTACCTGCGACATCGACCTCTGACAGGAGAACCGCGCGTGACCGCGATGCAGAAGAAGCGCGTCAACCCGATCGCCCACCTCACCGCCGAGGACATCGAGAACCTGGGCCGGGAGCTGGACGCCATCCGCGAACGGGTGATCGCCAGCCGGGGCGAGCGCGACGCGAGGTACATCCGCCGGGTCATCTCCACCCAGCGCAAGCTGGAGCTGGGCAGCCGGGCGGTGCTGCTGTTCTCGCTCTTCCCGCCGGCCTGGGTGGTCGGCACCGCCGGCCTCGCGGTGGCCAAGATCCTGGAGAACATGGAGATCGGCCACAACGTCCTGCACGGCCAGTGGGACTGGATGCGCGACCCGAAGATCCACTCGACCACCTGGGACTGGGACCACGTCTCCCCGCCCGAGCAGTGGAAGCGCTCGCACAACGAGCTGCACCACCGGTACACCAACGTGCTCGGCAAGGACAACGACCTCGGGTACGGCATCATGCGCGTCGACGAGGACCAGCCGTGGCACCCCGTGCACCTGGGGCAGCCGCTGTGGAACCTCATCAACGCCTGCTTCTTCGAGTACGGCATCGCCGCGTACGACCTGGAACTGGGCGAGAACCTGCGCGACGGCCGGCACAAGCGCCCCGAGTTCCGGGCCCGGGTACGGGCGGTCGGCCGCAAGATCCGTAAGCAGGTGCTCAAGGACTACGTCGTGCACCCGCTGCTGTCCGGCCCGTCGTTCCTCAGCACCCTCGCGGCGACGTTCACCGCCAACCTGATCCGCAACCTGTGGAGCCACTCGGTGATCATGTGCGGGCACTTCCCGGAGGGCGTGGAGACCTTCGAGAAGACGTCCATCGAGGGGGAGACCCGGGGCGAGTGGTACCTGCGGCAGATGCTCGGCTCGGCCAACATCAGCGGCCCCCGGCTCCTGCACATCATGACCGGGAACCTGTCGTTCCAGATCGAGCACCACCTCTTCCCCGACCTGCCGAGCAACCGGTACCAGGAGATCGCGCCGGAGGTACGGGCGCTGTTCGCCAGGTACGGGCTGACGTACGTCACCGGTTCCCTGCCCAGGCAGGTCGCCTCCGCGTGGTGGAAGGTCATCCGGCTGTCGCTGCCCAACCGCTCGACGCCGGCGCCGCGCCCCGCCGACGACCTGCCGGTCCCCGCGCTGGCCGACGCGTAGCGCCCACCGTCCCTTGGGGTGGGCCCCTCCTCTCACAGAGGAGGGGCCCTTCCTCATCGGCGGGCGACGTAGACCGTGTTGGCGCACTCGCGCCGCTGCAGCGGGTTGGGGAACCGGACGACGTGGGCCAGCGACGTCGGGAACACCCCGGTCAGCACCCGCTGGAACTCGGTGTCCGGCGGGTCGTTGGACCACAGCGCGAAGACGCCGTCCGGGTGCAGGTGGTCGGCGAGCCGGCGCAGGCCCTCGGCGGTGTAGAACGGCGCGTGGCCGGGGTGCAGCAGGTGCCGGGGGGAGTGGTCCACGTCCAGCAGGACCGCGTGGAAGCGCCGTCCCGGCTCGTCCGGGTCGAGGCCCGTCCCGTCCTGGACCGCCGCGAAGAAGTCCGCCCGGACGAAGCGGGTGCGCGGGTCGGCGGCCAGCCCGTCCGCGAACGGCAGCAGGCCCCGCCGGTGCCAGTCGATGACGTCCTCGATCGCCTCCACCACCAGCAGGGACCGCACCCGGGGGTCCTCCAGCGCGGTGCGGGCGGTGTACCCGAGGCCGAGGCCGCCGACCACCACGTCGAGGGCCTCGCCGCCCAGCGGCGCCAGCCCCAGCCGGGCCAGCTCGATCTCCGCGACCGGGAAGAGGCTGGACATCAGGAACTCGTCGTCGAGCTTGACCTCGTACACCTCGCGGTCCAGCGCGGGGTCGTGCCGCCGGCGCAGGCTGATCTCCCCGATCGGGGTCTCCCGCCAGGCCAGTTCCTCGAATCGCACGCCCACGGGATCCTCACTTCGGGCCGGGTCCGTGCGGATGTTACCGCCCGCGCCGGCCCGGACGCCGGAACACCGCGCACCCGGTACGCATCCCGCTGCGGTCCGGGGCATCCCGGCCGCGCGCCGCCCCCGTCCCACCCATGATCACCGGGGCGGGGGTGGGGTGGGCTGGGGGTGGTGACGGAGGGTCTTCGGGGGATCGACGGACCGCCTATCCTGTGCCCCGACCGATCCGTCGGAGGGGACCGCATGCCGTCGCGGCAGGACCAGTTGCACTCGTACCAGTTCACCGTCCAGCGGGCCGTCGCCGCCCTGGTGATGCGGGAGACCGACCCGGCCCGGTCGCCGTTCCGCCGGCTCGCCGGCGCGGGGCTGGCCAGCGTGCTGGTCGCCGCGATCGCCCTCGGCGGCTTCGCCCTGTACGGGCTGTTCGCCGGCGGCGGCACCAAGTGGCGCGATCCCGGCGCGGTGATCGTGGAGAGGGAGTCCGGAGCCCGGTTCGTCTACCGGGAGGGCGCGCTGCACCCGGTGCTCAACTACGCCTCCGCGCTGCTGATCATCGGCGCCGAGCAGCCGCGGACCGTGCTGGTCTCCCGCCGCTCGATCGAGGGGGTGCCGCGCGGGCTGCCGCTGGGCATCGCCGACGCGCCGGACTCGCTGCCGGACCGGGGCCGCCTGTCGACCGCGCCGTGGACGGTCTGCTCCGTCGTCACGGGCGAGGGCGGGCGATCAGTACCCCGGTCGGCGCTGCTGATCGGGGTGGCCGCGACCGGCGGACGCGACCCGGGCGACGACGGGTTCCTGCTGCGGCACCCCGACGGCAGCCTGCACCTGGTCTGGCACGGTCGACGCCACCTGCTGCGCGACCCGGGCCGGGTGCTCGCGGCGCTGGCGGCGACCCGGCAGCGCGCGGTGCCGGCCGCGTCGGCCCTGGTCGACAGCTTTCCGGCCGGCGCCGACCTCGCCCCGCTGGACCTGCCCGACCTCGGGCGCCCCGCGGCGCGGGTGTCCGGCGCGGTGATCGGCGAGGTCTTCCTCGTGCGCAACTCCGGTGGCGGCCGGCAGTACGCGGTCGCCCTGGCCGGGGGTCTCGCCGGCATCACCGAGTTGCAGGCCGGCCTGCTGCTCGCCCGCACCGGCCAGGGCGAGCCGGTGGGGATGACCCTCGGCCGGTTCGCCGTCCTGCCCAAGCTGCCCGACCTGGCGCCCACCGGGCCGGCCGCCCCGCCGCCCGGCCCGCCCCGACTGGCCGCTCCGGACGACGGGGCGCTCTGCGCCCGGGTCGGCGACGACGGCGGGGTGCGCGAGGTCCGGCTCGGCGCCGCCGTGCCCGACCTGTCCGGCAGTCCCCGGACGGCGGGGGCGACCGTGCGCGGCGGCACCCTCGCCGACCATGTCGTCGTCGAGCCGGGGCACGGCGCGGTCGTCGAGTCGTCCGCCGCGCCCGGGGCGTCCGGCGGCGCGCTCTCCGTGGTCACCGACCTCGGCCGGCGGTACGTCCTGGCCGACGCCGATGTGCTCGGCATGCTCGGCTACCGGGACGTGCGCCCCCTGCGGCTGCCGGCCAGCCTGGTGGGTCTGGTGCCTGCCGGCAGCCCACTCGATCCGGCGGCAGCCCGCGCGGTCGCCGCCCCGGCGTGAGCGACCTGATCGCCTGCGTGGACAGACTGTCTCGCAGGTGCCAGGCCAGATTCGGCCTCAGCGGCGCGGCGGGCGCGCCCGGTCCAGCTCAGTCGGCGGCCGGGCGGCGCAGGACGGTGACGGCGAAGTCGGCGTCGTCCCGCCAGGGGCGCAGGTCCCAGGTGGCGAAGCGGTGTTCCAGACGTAGCCCGGCGGCCACCGCGTCGGCGTCGAAGTCGGTGAGCGGGTAGCCCCGATCGGTGCCGAACCCGACCGCCACCACGCCGTCCGGGCGCAGGTGGGCGGCGACGCGACGGAGCACCTGCCGTTCCGTGCCGGGTGCGACGAACGCCATCACGTTGCCGGCCACCACGGCCGCGTCGAACGGCTCGGGCTCGCCGGCCGCCGCGAGGTCCAGCTCGGCCAGGTCGCCGACCAGCCAGCGTGCGCCCGGGTGGTCGGCGCGGGCCGCCTCGACCAGCGCCGGGTCGGCGTCCACCCCCACGACCGTGTGACCACGGGCGGCGAGGACGGCGCCGACCCGCCCGGTGCCGCAGCCCGCGTCGAGGATCCGCGAGCCCGGGGCGACCAGCGCGTCCAGCAGCCGGGCCTCGCCGGCCAGGTCGGCGCCCTCGGCCGCCAGCCGCCGGAACCGGTCGATGTACCACTGCGAGTGCTCCGGGCCGGTGTCGGTGGCCCAGCGGGTCGGGTTCGCCATGCGCCCACGCTATCCGCCGTCGGCCGGCGGCTCGGCCGGGCCCGCGGCAAGGCGCCGCGTCCAGCCGGCACCGCTCCGGCGAGCCGGCCGTTTGCCGGTGCCGGGGTCGGGTAAGCGCCGGGCCGGTGTGAGGACGGGAGGACTGGTGCTGTTTCCCCGCTTCGTCGACGCGGTGTCCCGGCGGGCCGGCGTCACCGTGGCCCAGGCCGCCGCGGTGACCGGGGCGGTGCTGCGGACGATGGCCGAGCGGGTCGACGGCGACCCGTCGGGAGAGGACAGCCGGCCGCTGCCCGAGCGGGTCGGCGGCTACCTGGTCGACCCGGCGGAGCCCGCCGGCCCGGCCGGCGCCGCCGACGACGACTTCCTGGCCCGGGTCGGGGCGCGGGCGGGGGTCGACGCGGCGACCGCCCGGGCCGGGACGGAGGCGGTGTTCGCGACGCTGCGCGAGGCGGTCACCGTGCAGGAGTTCCGGCAGCTGGTGGCCCGGGTGCCGCGCGGTGGGACCGGCGCTGGCGGGGCGGACCCGCCACCGTACGATGGCTGACGCGCCCGCCGGGCAGAGTGCTTCCTGAGCTGCCGTTCAACATCGGCTACATAGGAAAAACCCCGGCCGCTGGGCACTTTCGCCGGAAAACTTACTTGACGGTAGCGCCCTAGGTTGAAACTCCTCTAGGCGCTAGGGGGATGATCGGACGATTTTCGCCGTCCGACGTCGGAGGGGTCGTTCGGCTCTTCGGCCCGACCTCCGATCGACGATCTTCCCAGCCAGGGATCCAGCCCTATGCTTCATCCATTGTGAAGTCCTGGGGGGGATCGTGAACACGTTAGACGGATGTCGGGTGCCGGCCGGCGGTGTGGCGTATCCCCTCCCCTGACATGGCGACGCACACGATCATCCATCGATTCGCCGACCTGGCGGCCACGATTCCGCACCGACCGGCCCTGCTCGGCGCGGGCCCCGCGGTCGGCTACGCGGAACTCGCCTCCGCCGCCGGGGGACACGCCGCCCTGCTCGCCGCCGCCGGCGTCCGCCCCGGGGACCGGGTCGCCCTGCTGACGCCGCACGGCGCGCCCACGGTCGCGGCGATCCTCGGCACCCTCGCCGCCGGCTGCGCGTACGTGCCGCTGGACCCCGGGTTCCCGGTCGACCGGCTGCGCCACATGGTCGCCGCCGCCGACGCGCGGACCGTGCTGGCCGCCCCGGAACACCGCGAGCTGGCGGACCGGTTGACCGTCGACCGCCCCGGCGCCGACGTCGTCGTGCTCGACCAGGTGCCACCGGCGCCGCTGCGCCCCGTCCCGGTGGACCCGGACGCGCTGGCGTACGTGCTGTTCACCTCCGGCTCGACGGGCGTGCCGAAGGCGGTCGGGCAGACCCACCGCAACCTCGCGCACGTCGTCGACAACCAGATCGCCGCCCTGTCCATCGGCCCGGACGACCGGCTCAGCCTGCTCGCCTCGTTCAGTTTCGACGCGGCCATCCCCGACCTGTACCCGGCCCTGCTCACCGGCGCCGCCGCCATCCCGGTCGACCTGCGCCGGCACGGGCTCGCCCACGCCCTCGACCTGCTCGTCCGGCACCGGGTCACCGTCTACCACTCCACCCCGACCGTCTACCGGTTCCTGCTCGACGCCCTCGGCGAGTCGCGACTGGACACCGTCCGGGCGGTGCTGCTCGGCGGCGAGCAGGCCACGTTCGCCGACGCCGCGCGGGGCCGCGGCCGGTTCGCCCCCGACTGCGTGCTGGTCAACGGATACGGCGCCACCGAGATGACGTTCGCCGCCCGGTACGCGGTGCCGCTGGCCGACGCCGACCCCGCCGCCACCGGCCCGCTGCCGATCGGCACCGCGCTGCCCGGGTACGAGGTGGACCTCGCCGGCGACACCGGCGAGATCGTGGTTCGCGGCCGGCACGTCGCGCCCGGCTACCTCGACCGCGCCGACGACCGGTTCAGCCGGGAGGCCGACGGGGTCTGGTCGTACCGGACCGGCGACCTCGGCGCGCGGCTGCCCGGCGGCGAGCTGGTCTGCCTCGGCCGGCTGGACCGCCAGGTCAAGGTGCGCGGGTTCCGCGTCGAGCTGACCGAGATCGAGGCCGTCCTCGCCGCGCAGCCCGGCGTCGGGGCCGTACGCGCCATCGCCCGCGACGGCGAGCTGCTCGCGTACGCCCGGCCGGCCGGCGGGGCGCTCGACCCGGCGGCCCTGCGCGCCGCCCTCGCCCGGCGGCTGCCGGAGTACGCCCTGCCCCGGGCCGTCGTGGTGGTCGACGAGTTCCCGCTCACCGTCACCGGCAAGGTCGACGAGCGGGCGTTGCCCGACCCGGCCCCCGAGGTGCCGCCGGGGGAGGAGCCGGCCACCGCGACCGAGCGGGCCGTGCACGACATCTGGTGCGCGGTGCTGGGCCGTCCGGCGGTCGCCCGCACGGCCAGCTTCTTCGACGTCGGCGGGCAGTCGCTGCTGCTCGGCGTGGTGCAGCAGCGGCTCGCCGACCGGTTCGGCGTGCGGCTGCCGATGGTGCGGCTGTTCGAGAACCCCACGGTCGCCGCGCAGGCCCGCCTGGTCGACGCCCCGCCGGTGGCCCAGCGCGCCCCGGTCGGGCCGGCCCCGACCGCCCCCGCCACCGCCGCCCGCGAGTACACCGGCGACGAGATCGCCGTGGTCGGCCTCGCCGGCCGCTTCCCCGACGCGCCGGACGTGGCCACGTTCTGGTGGAACCTGCTGGCCGGTGTGGACGCGATCCACGACCACACCCACGACGAACTGGTTGCCCTGGGCATCGGCCCCCGGCTGCTCGCCGACCCCCGGCACGTGCGGGCCGCCGGCCGGCTCGACGACGTGGCCGGCTTCGACGCCGAGTTCTTCGCCTTCGGCGAGCAGGAGGCCGCCCGCACCGACCCGCAGCACCGGCTGTTCCTGGAGACCGCGTGGGAGGCACTGGAGGACGCCGGGCACGACCCGTCCCGGTTCCCCGGGCTGGTCGGCGTCTACGCGGCGGCCTCCGCCAACCGGTACTTCCTGTTCCACCTCATGGACAATCCCGCCGTGGTCGGCGACGTCGACCCGGACGACTGGGAGGCCCGGCTGGTCGGCCGGCAGGCCACCGACCACCTGCCCGGCCAGGTCGCGTACCGGCTCGGGCTCACCGGCCCGGCCATGTCCGTGCAGAGCGCCTGCTCCAGCTCCCTGGCCGCCGTCTGCGTCGCCGCGCAGAGCCTGGCCGACTACCAGTGCGACATCGCCCTGGCCGGCGGGGTCAACGTGACCTGGCCCCGGTACCGGCACACCCCGGGCGGGATGGCCTCCCCGGACGGGCGGTGCCGCGCGTTCGACGAGGCCGCCAACGGCTCCGGCTTCGGCTCCGGCGTCGGGGTGGTGGCGCTGCGCCGGCTCGCCGACGCGCAGGCCGACGGGGACCGGATCTACGCGATCCTGCCCGGCTGGGCGGTCACCAACGACGGCGCGGACCGGGCCGGCTTCGCGGTGCCCGGCCCGGCCGGGCAGGCCGCCGCCGTGGCCGGCGCGCTCGCCGCCGCCGAGGTGGACCCCGGCGAGGTCCGGTTCATCGAGGCGCACGGCAGCGGCACTCCGCTGGGCGACGCCCTGGAGGTCGCGGCCCTGCACGAGGTGTACGAGGGCGCGGCGCCCGCCGAGTCCTGCGCGCTGGGGTCGGTGAAGACCAACATCGGCCACCTCGACGCCGCCGCCGGCATCGCCGGGCTGATCAAGGCGGTGCTCGCCGTGCAGCACGGCGTCATCCCGCCCAACCTGCACTTCACCCGGCCGCACCCGGAGATCGACCTCGACGCCGGCCCGTTCTACGTGCCGACGAAGGCCCGGGACTGGCCCGAGGGCGGCCGGCGGGTGGCCGGGGTCAGCTCGTTCGGGCTCGGCGGGACGAACGCGCACGTGGTGGTCGAGCAGCCGCCCCCGGCGGAGCCGGTCGACGCCCCGGACGCCGCGGCCCACCTGCTGCCGGTGTCGGCGCGTACGCCGGCGGCGCTGCGGGCGGCGCTGGCCCGGCTGCGCCGGCACCTGGCGGGTGCCGCACCGGCGCTGGCCGAGGTGGCCGCCACCCTCGCGCTCGGCCGCCGGGAGTTCGGCTGCCGGGCGGCCGTCGTCGCCGCCGACCTCGCCGACGCCCTCGCCGGGCTGGATGCCCTGCTGGAGGGCGGCGAGCGGATCGCCGGCCCGCCCGGCGAGCTGCGGGACCTGGCCGCCGACTGGGTGGCCGGCCGGGACGTCGACTGGGCGGCCCTGCACCCCGAGGGCGGCTTCCGGCGCACCGGGCTGCCCACCTACCCGTTCCAGCGCCAGCGGTACTGGATCGACCCCCATCAGAGAGGTCTGCGGTGAACTGGTTCGTCTCCGCCGGTAAGCGCCCCGAGGCGCCGGTGCGGTTGTTCTGTCTCCCGTACGCCGGGGGCGGGGCGAGCGTGTTCCGGCGCTGGCAGCAGGAGCTCGGCGACGAGGTCGAGGTGCTGCCGGTGCAGCTGCCCGGCCGGGAGAACCGGATCGGCGAGGACCCGAACTTCACCGTCGCCGACGTCGCCGCCGCGATCGCCGAGCGGGCCGACCGTCCGTACGCCATCTACGGACACTCGATGGGCGGGCGCGTCGGGTTCGAGGTCGTCCGCGAGCTGCGCCGGCTCGGGCAGCAGCTGCCGCTGCGGCTGTACGTGGGCGGCGCCCGCGCCCCCCACGTCGACGACAACAGCCTCTTCGACGGTCTGTCGACCGTGGACGACGACGAGTTGCTGCGCCGGCTCGGCGAGGGCGGCGGGTTGCCCGCCGAGGTGCTGAACCACCCCGAGCTGGTGGAGCTGCTGCTGCCGCTGCTGCGCGCCGACTTCGGCCGGGTCGACAGCTACCGGTACGTCCCCGGCGAGCCGCTGCCGATGCCGATCGTGGCGTTCAGCGGCCGGCAGGACCGGGCGGTCAGCCACGCGCAGAGCGCGGCCTGGGGGCGGCACACGGCCGCCGGGTTCACCCTGCACGAGATCGACGGCGGGCACTTCTTCCTGCACGACCAGCTCCCCGAGGTGGCCGCCGCGATCCGCGCCGACCTCGCCGCCGCCCTGGCGTCCGACGGGTCGCCTGTTTCCGTTGATCAAGAGGTTTGCGTCGGGGAAACGTACTCCCCTGACGCAAACCTCTTGATCAACACGCCCGGGCCTGGCGGGCACCGGGTCCCGCTGGGCGACACGGGTTGGTCGGTGTGGCGTGATGCCATCCTGCGTGGGACCGGGTTTCCGGCCGAGGGGCTCACCGCCCTCAGCGCCCCGCAGGCCGCGGTGGCCGCCGACGAGCTCCTCGCCACCGGCGAGGGCGCCGAACGGTTCGACAAGGAGTTCACCGAGGCGGTGACCGCCGCCGCCGGCCGGCTCTCCGCCCTGGCCGCCGACCCGCTGCTGCGCGAGGCCGTCACCTGGCAGAACCGCAACGCCCTGCTCGCCCTCGACGGGCTGGCCCGCGGCGGCGCCGACGCGCCGCGCAACGTGCGCCGCCGCGACCGCGAGCGGGCCCTGCTCAAGTACTGGCAGCGCTACTGCGGCAAGAACGAGACGGTCGGCTTCTTCGGGCCGAGCTGCTGGGTCACCATCGACCCCGACCAGGCCGAGACCGCCCGGGTGCGCACCGGCGCCGGGCTGACCCGGCGACGCTGGGTGTGGTTCGAGTCGTGGGCGCTGTCCGCGTACGCCGACACCATCGGCGCCGACCTGGCGGTGCGGCAGTGGTGGCCGCCGATGCTCCAGCCCCACCTGAGCCTGCGGGACCGCTCCGTGCTGCGGCCCGGCCGCCCGCCGGTCACGCTCACCCCGGTCGAGGCGGCCCTGCTCGCCGCCGCCGACGGCCACCGCTGCGCCCGCGACCTGGTCGCCGACCCCGCCGTCGGGCTGCGCCGGCCCGAGGACGGGTACGCCCTGCTGGAGCGGCTGGTCGAGCGGGAGTTGATCACCTGGGACGCGGCCCTGCCGGTCAGCCCCGACGCCGAGGACGTGCTGGCCGCCCGGATCGACGGCATCGCCGACGAGCCCGTCCGGCGGGCCGCGCGGGCCGGGTTCGACCGGCTGCGCGCCGCCCGTGACGAGGTGGCCGCCGCGGCCGGCGACCCGGAGCGGCTGCGCGCCGCGCTCGACCGGCTCGACGCGACCTTCACCGAGCTGACCGGCCAGCCGCCCCGCCGCCGCGAGGGCCAGATGTACGCCGGCCGCACCCTCTGCTACGAGGACACCAGCCGGGACCTCGACATCGTCTTCGGCGCCCCGCTGCTGGCCGAGCTGGCCGCCCCCCTCGCGGTGCTGCTGCGGGCCGCCCGGTGGCTGGCCGGCGCGCTGGAGGAGGCGTACGGCGCCGCGTTCCGCGAGCTGTACGACGAGCTGCGCGCCGAGGCCGGGGACGGCCCGGTCTCGCTGGCCGACCTGTGGTTCCTCGCCCAGGGCATGTTCTGGGGCACCGGCGAGCGGCCCGTCGACGGCGTCGCCGCCGAGTTCGCCGCCCGCTGGGCGGGCCTGTTCGGCCTGGCCGACCTGCCCGCCGGCACCACCGAGGTGCGGCTGCCGGTCGCCGAGCTGGCCGACCGGGTCGCCGCGGCCTTCCCGACCGGCCCCACCGACTGGTCCGGCGGCCGCCTGCACAGCCCGGACCTGCAGATCTGCGCCCCCGACGTGGACGCGCTGACGCGTGGTGACTACACGGTCGTGCTCGGCGAGCTGCACGCCGGCTGGCCGTCGTTCGACTGCCAGGTGTTCACCCCGTCGCACCCCGACGTCGAGCGGCTGCGTACGGCCCTCGCCGACGACCTCGGCGAGCGGCGGGTACGGCTGCTGTTCCCCGCCGACTGGCCCCGGCGCACCAGCCGCACCGCCGAGGCGCTCACCGGCCCGACCGACGTTCAGCTGGCCTTCCAGCCGGCGCCGGGCGCCGACCCGGACCGGGTCCTGCCGACCGTCGACGTCACCGTCGACGACTCCGACGGCCGGCTCGTGGCCACCGCCCTGGACGGGCAGCGGTGGCCGCTGACCGAGGTCTTCTCCGGGCTGCTCGCCGCCCACGCGGTCGACGGGTTCAAGCTGGTCGCCGCCGCCCCGTACACGCCCCGGATCACCCTGGACCGGCTGGTGGTGGCGCGGCAGACCTGGCGTACCACGGTGGGGGAGTGCGGCCTGGCCGACGTCACCGTCGAGCGGGACCGGTTCCTCGCCGTCCGCCGCTGGCGGCGCGAGCTGGGCCTGCCCGAGCAGGTGTACGTCAAGCTCGGCACCGAGACCAAGCCCTGCTTCGTCGACCTGAGCAGCCCCGCGTACGCGGCGATGTTCTGCGCGATGGTCCGGGCGGCCCGCGGCGACGGCGGCGACGGGGTGTCGCTGGTCGTCAGCGAGATGCTGCCGACACCCGGGCAGGCGTGGGTGCCCGACGGCGCCGGCCGGCGCTACTTCAGCGAGCTGCGGCTGCACATCGTCGACGAGGAATGGCGGGCCGACCGGTGAGCCACCTGCTGCCGCTGGGCGACACCGGCTGGTCGGTGTGGCGGGACGTGCTGCTGCGCACGGCCGGCTTCCCCGCCGCCGGCCTCGACCGGTTCGCCGCGCCGGAGGCCGCGACCGCCGCCGACGGCCTGCTGGCCGGCGAAACCGCTGCCGAGGTGTACGACAAGACGCTCACCGCCGCCTTCGCCCGCTCGTCGGCCGCGCTCGGGGAGATCTGCGCCGACCCGCTGCTGCGCGAGGCGGTCACCTGGCAGAACCCCGACATGCTGGTCGCCCTCGACGGGCTGCTGCGCACCGACCCGGCCGCGCGCAACAAGCCCCGCCGCAAGCGGGAGATCGCCGTGCTGCGCTACTGGCAGCGCTACTGCGGCAAGGCCGAGACCATCGGCTTCTTCGGGCCGGTCTGCTGGGGCGTGTTCGACCCGGACAGCCCGGCGACCCGGCTGGCACCCGGCCCCGACCTGGTCGACCGCCGGCAGGTCCACTTCGAGGCGTGGGCGCTCATGGCGTACGCCGACCGGCTCGCCGACGACCTGGCGGTGCGCCGCTGGTGGGCCCCGGCGCTGCCGCCCCACCTCACCGTCGAGGGCCGCCGGCTGCGCCGGCCGCTGCACCCGCCGGTCGAGCTGTCCGTGCTGGAGGCCCGGCTGCTGGCCGGCTGCGACGGCCGTACCCCCGCCCAGGAGCTGGTGGAGCGGGTCCGCGCCGACGGCGACACCGGCCTGCGCGGCACCGCCGACGGGTTCCTGCTGCTGGACCGGCTGGTCGAGCGGGGCCTGCTGACGTGGGACGCCGGCCTGCCCAACAGCCCGCGCGCGGAGCGGGTGCTCGCCGAGCGGATCGCCGCGATCGGCGAGGAGACGGTGCGCGCCGAGGTGGCCGCCGGCTTCGACCGGCTCCGGGCCGCCCGGGACGCCGTGGCGGCCGCCGCCGGCGACCCCGACCGGCTGGGCGCCGCGCTGGCCGCGCTCAACGCCGAGTTCACCGCCGTCACCGGCCGGCCGGCCACCCGCCACGGCGGACAGATGTACACCGGCCGCACCGTGCTCTACGAGGAGACCACCCGCGGGGTGGAGCTGGCGGTGGGCTCGGCGGTGCTCGACGCGCTGGCCGACCCGCTGGCCATCGTGCTGCGGGCGGCCCGCTGGCTCACCGCCGAGGTCGGCGCCGGGTGCGAGCGGATCCTCGCCGACCTGTACGCCGAGCTGTCCGCAGACGGGCCCGTGCGGCTGGCCGACGTCTGGTTCCTGTCCCAGGGGCTGCTGCTCGCCCCGGACGGCCCGGTCGCGGCCGCCGGCGCCCGGTTCACCGCC
Source organism: Micromonospora sp. B11E3 (assembly GCF_039871625.1). Taxonomy (NCBI): domain Bacteria; kingdom Bacillati; phylum Actinomycetota; class Actinomycetes; order Micromonosporales; family Micromonosporaceae; genus Micromonospora; species Micromonospora sp. B11E3. The sequence continues at coordinate 47,332 of NZ_JBDPMC010000027.1, forward strand.
CGGTGGGCGGAGCTGTTCGGGCTCGCCACCGTCGCCGCCGACCAGCCCGAGCTGCGGCTGCGCAGCGCCGACCTGGCCGACCGGGCCGCCGAGCTGTTCCCGGCCGACGCGCCCGGCTGGCCGAGCGCCCGCGTGCACAGCCCGGACGTGCAGCTCGGCGCGGCAAGCGTCGACGCGCTCAACCGGGGCGAGTTCCAACTGGTCCTCGGCGAGCTACACCCGGCGATGACGCCGTTCGACAGCGCCGTGTTCGCCCCGTTCCACCCCGACCCGCAAGCGCTGCGCGCCGCCCTCGACGCCGACCTCGGGCCGGCCCGGATCCGGGTGCTCTACCCCGAGGGCTTCCCCCGGCAGACCACCCGCACCACCTGGCACTCCCGGGAGCCGGGGGACCGCCAGCTCGGCATCGACACCGCCCGGGGCGCCGACGTGGAGCAGCTCGTCGCGGCCACCGCCGTACGCGTGGAGGACGTCGACGGCCGGCTGACCGCGGTGCTGCCCGACGGGGCCCGGTGGCCGCTGGTCGAGATCTTCGCCTACCTGCTCGGCGCCCTGCTGCTGGACAGCTTCAAGCTGCTGGCCCCCGCCCCGACCACCCCGCGGATCACCATCGACCGGCTGGTCGTCGCCCGGCGCACCTGGCGGACCACCGTCGCCGAGAGCGGGCTGGCCGGGCTGAGCAACGAGTCCGAGCGGTACCTCGCGGTGCGCCGCTGGCGGCAGCGGCTGAACCTGCCCGAGCGGGTTTTTGTGAAGCTCGGCACCGAGGTCAAGCCCTGCTACGTCGACCTGACCGGCCCGCTGTACGCCCAGTCGCTGTGCGCCATGGCCGACGCCGCCGCGAGGTCCGGCCCGGACGTCACGCTCACGGTCAGCGAGCTGCTGCCCGCCCCGGCGGACGCCTGGGTGACCGACGCGGCCGGCCGCGGCTACGTCAGCGAGCTGCGTCTGCAGATCACCGATCCAGCCACCTACCGGGGAGAACACGGGTGACCGACATGTTGTCCATCAGCGCCGCGCACGGGGAGCCGCTGCCGTGGCCGGACGCCACCCTGGCCGACCTGATCGTCGCCCAGGCCGCGCGGACCCCGGGGGCCGTCGCCGTGCGTCAGTGGGACGACCGGCTCACCTACCGGGAGCTGGTCGGGCGGGCCGCCGGCGTCGCCGCCGCGCTGCGCGCCCGGGGCGTCGGCCGGCAGAGCCGGGTCGGGGTCTGCGGCGAGCGCCGGCCCGACATGGTCGTCACCCTGCTCGGCGTCCTGCTCGCGGGCGGCTGCTACGTGCCGCTGGAGCCGGGCGGCCCCCGGCGGCGGCTGCGCGAGATCGCCGAGGACGCCGGGGTGCGGATCGTCGTCGGCGACGCGGCCGAGGCCGAGTTCGGCGACGTGCCCGGCGTCGAGGCGGTCGGGCTGCCCGGTCCGGCCCCGCTGGCGCCCTGCCCGGCCCGCCCCGGCGACCCGGCGTACGTGCTGTTCACCTCCGGCTCCACGGGACGACCCAAGGGCGTTGTGGTCAGCCACCGGTCCGTGGTCGAGTTCGCGACCGGCCTGGCGAGGGTCGCCGGCGCCGACGCGGACGTCCGCGGCCTCTGCGCGTCCTCGTTCGGCTTCGACGCCGCCGTCCTGGACCTGTTCGTCCCGCTGCTGCTCGGCGGGGCGGTGCAGCTGGCCGGCGCCGACGACCGGACCGACCCGGTCCGGCTGGCGCGGTTCATCGCCGCGCACGAGGTGACCTGGGGCCTCCTCACGCCGGCGGTGCTGGCCCTGCTGGACCCGGCCGACGTGCCGGCCTGGCGGACGGTGCTCTGCGGCGGCGAGGCGGTGCCGGCCGGGCTGGCGGCCCGCTGGGCCCCCGGCCGCCGGTTCGTCAACGCGTACGGGCCGACCGAGGTGACCGTCGCGGCGGTCGCCGGCGACCTGCTCGCCACGGAGACCGACCCGGTGCCGATCGGCGTCCCGCTGCCCAACCACCGGGCGTACGTGGTCGACGCCGAGCTGCGGCCCATGCCGCCGGGGGAGACCGGCGAGCTGCTCATCGGCGGCCCCGGCCTGGCCGATGGCTACCTGAACCGGCCCGGGCTGACCGCCGAGCGGTTCGTGCCCGACCCGTTCTCCGGGCTGGCCGGGGAGCGGCTGTACCGCACCGGCGACCTGGTCACCCAGACGTCCGACGGGACGATCGTCTACCACGGCCGGCTCGACCGGCAGGTCAAGGTCCGGGGCCAGCGGATCGAGCTGGGCGAGGTGGAGGCGGTGCTCGCCGGGCACCCGGGCGTGGACCGGGCGACCGTGGAGGCCGTCGACGGGCCCGCCGGCATCGAGCTGGTCGCCTTCCTCACCCCGGCCGACGCCCCCGACGACGCGGCGCTGGCGGCGTACGCCGAGTCCCGGCTGACCGCCGCGATGCGGCCGGCCCGGACGGTGCGCCTGGCCGAGCTGCCCGTCAGCCCGACCACCGGAAAGCTGGACCGGCCCGCGCTGCGGGCCCTGGCCGCCGCCGCCCGCCCCGCGCCGGCCGCCGACGAGCCGGTCGACGGCGATCCCGTGACCCGGGCGGTGGCCCGGGCGTGGGCCCGGCTGCTCGGGGCGACCCCCGGCCCGGACACCGACTTCCTCGCCGCCGGCGGGAACTCCATCGCGGCGATGCGCCTGGTCGCCGCGCTGCGGGCCGAGCTGGGCAGGCACGTCGACACCCGGGACGTGTTCGCCGGGCGCACCCTGACCGGGCTGGTGCAGCGGATCACCGCCGCCGCCCCGGACGCCGAGCACGGGCTCACCACCGGCAACCCGCCCACCCTGTCCCCGCCGCAGCGGCGGCTGTGGTTCGTCGACCAGATCGCGCCGTCCAGCGCGCCCTACAACATCGCGGTGGCCCACCGGCTGCGCGGCGACCTGGACGTTCCCGCCCTCGGCGCGGCGCTGCGGGCCGTGGCGGAACGGCACGACGTGCTGCGCTGGCGCATCCCGCAGACGGCAGGGGTGCCGTACGCGGTGTGCGAGGAGCCGACCGACGTGGCGGTGCCGGTGGTCGACCTGACCGGCGGCGGCGACCCGGAGGCGGAGCTGGCCCGGATGCTCGCCGCGGGCGCCGGGCACGCCTTCGACCTGGCCACCGGCCCGCCCTGGCAGGTCACCGTCTACCGGGTCGGCCCGGCCGAGCACGTGCTGGCGATCACCTGGCACCACGCGGTCTTCGACGGCTGGTCCGAGGCCGTGTTCTACGACGACCTCGCCGCCGCGTACGGGCAGGCCGCCGCCGGCGAGGCGCCCGGGCTGCCCGCCCTGACGGCCCGGTACGCCGACTACGCCGTCTGGCGGGCCGAGCGGGACCGGCGCCGCGGCGCCGAGGACCTCCAGTGGTGGGCCGCGCACCTGCGGGACGCGCCGATCGTGCTGGACCTGCCCCGGGACCGACCCCGCCCGGCCGTGCAGACGTACACCGGCGCGGAGGCCGCCGTCACCCTCTCCCCGGAGACGGACCGGGCGGTGCGGGAACTGGCCGAGCGGCGCGGCACCACGGTCGCCGCCGTGCTGCTGGCCGGCTTCGGTGAGCTGCTCACCCGGCTCACCGGCGCCGACGACCACGTCGTCGGCGCGATCGTCGCCGACCGCCGGCTGTCCGCCCTCGACGACGTCGTCGGATTCTTCATCGACACCGTTCCGGTGCGGGTGCGCACCGGCGCGGCGACGTTCGCCGAGCTGGTCGACCGCTGCGCCGACGAACTGCACGAGGTGACCGCCCACCCCGGCGCGCCGCTGGAGAAGATCGTCGAGGCGCTCGGCGTCGGCCGGGACACGTCCCGGGCGCCGCTGGTGCAGGTGCTGTTCAACGTGCTCAACTTCGTCCAGCCCCGGCTGGCGCTGGCCGGCCTGGCCGCCGAGCCGGTGCCGGTGCCGAAGCCGGGCTCGCCGTTCGACATCACGGTCTACGTGGTCGAGCGGGCCGACCGGCTCGGCGTCGAGGTGGTCTACAACCCCGACCTGTTCGACGCCGACCGGATCGAGGCGCTGCTGGCCGACCTGGCCGGCCTGGTCGGCGCGCTGACCGCCGACCCGGCGGCGAAGGCCGCCGAGGCCGCCCCGGAGCTGCCCCGGCCGACCGTACGCACCGCCCGGCTCGGCGCGATGACCGTCGCCGCCGAGCCCGCCCGCGCGGTCGTCCTGCCGGCCGGCCCCGACGCGCTCACCGAGACCGAGGAGCTGATCGCCGGCATCTGGCGCGAGGTGCTCGAACGCGACCGCGTCGGGGTGACCGACAACTTCTTCGACATCGGCGGGCACTCCATGGCACTGGCCGCCGTGCACGCCCGGCTGACCGCCGCCACCGGCCGGTCGATCGCCATGCTCGACCTGTTCCGCCACCCCACCGTCCGGGCCCTCGCCGCGCATCTCGACGGCGCGGTCGACCGGCCGGAACTGGCCCGCGCCGCGCTGCGGGCCGCCGCCCGCCGCAACCGGGCGCGGCGTAACCCACCCCGCCGCCCCGGCGGCACAGCCTAGTTGACCCTGCCGCCTCCGGCGGCGCACCCCGATAAGGACAACCTGATGGACAACGCGATCGAAACCGACAACCCCGCCGACGACGGCATCGAGCCGATCGCGATCGTCGGGCTCGCCGCCCGGGTGCCGGGCGCGGCCGACGCGCAGCAGTTCTGGCGCAACCTGGTCGACGGCGTCGAGTCCGTCACCGAGCTGACCCGGGAGGAGCAGCTCGCCCGGGGCGTCAGCCCCGAGGAGGTCGACGACCCGGGCTGGGTCAACAAGGCCCCGCTGGTCGACGGCTACGACGAGTTCGACGCCGGCCTGTTCGCCATGACCGCCCGCGAGGCCGAGCTCACCGACCCGCAGCACCGGCTGTTCCTGGAGGCCTGCTACACCGCGCTGCAGGACGCCGGCTACGACCCGGCCCGCTACGACGGGGCAATCGGCGTGTACGCCGGCACCGGCGGCAACATGTACCTGCAGAAGAACGTGCTGCGCAACAAGCGGGCCGGCGGCAACCCGCACAGCCAGGTCTCCATCGCCACCAGCAACTCGCCCAACTACGTGGCGACCAACGTGTCGTACCGGCTGGACCTGCGCGGGCCGAGCCTCACCGTGCACACCGCCTGCTCCACCTCGCTGGTCGCCTTCCACCTGGCCGTCGAGGCGCTGCGCAACGGCGAGTGCGACATGGCGCTCGCGGGGGGCGTCAACATCGAGCTGCCGCACGCCGGCTACCTCGGCATGGACGGCTTCACCTCCCCCGACGGGCGGTGCCGGCCGTTCGACGCCGGCGCGAACGGCACCGTGTGGGGCAGCGGCGTGGGCGTGACCCTGCTCAAGCGGCTCTCCGACGCCGTCGCCGACGGCGACCACGTCCGCGCGGTGGTGCTCGGCAACGCCATCAACAACGACGGCGCCGGCAAGGTCGGCTTCACCGCCCCCAGCGTGGACGGGCAGACGGAGGCGATCGCCCAGGCCGTCGGGATGGCCGGGATCGACCCGCGCAGCATCACCTACGTCGAGGCGCACGGCACCGGCACCGCCCTGGGCGACCCGATCGAGGTCGCCGCCCTGTCCGCCGTGTACACGAAGGACACCGACGACCGGGGCTGGTGCGGCATCGGCTCGGTCAAGTCCAACATCGGCCACCTCAGCCAGCCCTCCGGCATCGTCAGCGTCATCAAGACGGTGCTGGCGATGCAGCACGGGCTGATCCCGCCGACCATCAACTACGAGACCCCGAACCCGGCCATCGACTTCGCCGACACCCCGTTCTACGTCGCGAACGCCCTCACCAAGTGGGACACCGACGGGGTGCCCCGCCGGGCGGGCGTCAGCTCCTTCGGCATCGGCGGCACCAACGCCCACGTGGTGCTGGAGGAGGCCCCGGCCGGGTACCGGGCGGACCGGCGGGTGCGCCCGGCGCAGCTGCTGCACGTCTCGGCGAAGACCGACACCGCGCTGGAGACGGCTGTGGAGCGCCTCGCCGAGCACCTGGCCGGCAACCCCGACGGCGGCGCCGCGCACCTCGCCGACGTCGCGCACACCCTCCAGGTGGGCCGCCAGCAGTACCCGCACCGGGTCGCCGTGGTCGCCACCGACCTGCCCGACGCGGTCGCCGCGCTCCGCGATCCCCGGCGCGGACATCGCGGGTTGACCGACCGTCCAGCACCAAACGTAGGCTTCCTCTTCTCAGGGCAGGGATCGCAGTACGCGGGCATGGGCGCGCAGCTGTACGCCGAGGAGCCCGGCTTCGCCGCCGTGGTCGACGAGTGCGCCGAGCTGCTCCGCCCCGAGCTGGGCCTGGACATCCGGGACCTGATCCTCGGCCGGGACCCGGAGGCGGCCGAGAAGCTGCTCCAGACCCGCTACACCCAGCCCGCCCTGTTCGTCGTCGAGTACGCCCTGGCCAGCCACTGGCAGCGGTCCGGCGTCCGGCCGGCGGCCATGGCCGGCCACTCCATCGGCGAGTACGTCGCCGCGGCGGTCGCCGGGGTGCTCGACCTGCCCGACGCGCTGCGGGTCGTGGCCGCCCGGGGCCGGCTCATGCAGTCCCTGCCGGCCGGTTCGATGCTGGCCGTGCCGCTGGACGAGTCGGTGGTCGCCGGGCTGCTGCCCGAGGGCGTCTCCATCGCCACCGTCAACGGCCCCGGCACCTGCGTGGTGGCCGGTGAGCCCGACGCGGTCGCCGCGTTCGCCGAGACGCTGAAGACCAGCCACAAGGCCAAGGGCAAGGCGCTGCGCACCTCGCACGCCTTCCACTCGCCGATGATGGACCCGATCCTCGGCGAGTTCACCGCGCTGATGGCGACGGTGCCGCTGCGGGCGCCGCGGATCCCGTTCCTGTCCAACGTCTCCGGCACCTGGATCACCGACGCGCAGGCCACCGACCCGGCGTACTGGGCGGCGCACCTGCGCCAGCCGGTGCGCTTCGGCGACTGCGTGGCCACCCTGCTCACCGAGGGCACCTGGGCGCTGGTCGAGTGCGGCCCGGGGCGGCAGCTGGCCAACCTGGCCCGGATGCAGGTCGCCAAGGGCTCGGCGCAGCAGCGGGCCCTCGTCCCGCTGGGCAGCCTGCCCGGCCCGGGCGAGTCGACCGGCGACCTGGCCACCCTGCTGACCACCGCCGGGGCGCTGTGGTGCGCCGGCGTCGCCGTGCGCACCGGCTCCGACCCGGACGCCCGTCGGGTGCCGCTGCCGACGTACCCGTTCGAGCGGCGCCGGTACTGGGTCGACCCGGACCCGGTGGAGCAGGTCGCCGCCGCGCCGGCCGACACCGGCCCGCGGGCGCTGCCCGAGTGGTTCTCCGTGCCGGTGTGGCGGCAGGCCGCGCCCGAGCCGCGCACCGCGCCCTTGGGCCGCTGCCTGGTGCTGGCCGACGGCCCGCGCGGCGACGCGCTGGTCGCGGCCCTGCGCGTCGCCGGCGCCGAGCCGGTCGAGGTACGCGCCGGCGACGCCTTCGCCGCCACGGAGACCGGCTGGCGGCTGCGGCCCGGGGTCCGCGACGACTACGACGCCCTGGTCGCCGCGCTCGGCGACGACCTGCCGGAGCGGCTGGTGCACGCCTTCGCCCTCGACGGCGAGCCGGTCGGCACCGACATCGCCGCCGGCTGGGCGGCGCAGGACCGCGGCTTCTTCAGCGCGCTGCACCTGGTGCAGGCGCTGGCCGGGGCCGGCCGGACCGCCGACGAACGGGCACTGACCCTGGAGCTGGTCACCGCCGGCATCGGCGACGTGACCGGCACCGACCTGACCCGGCCCGAGCACGCCACCCTCACCGGCCTGGCCCGGGTGCTGCCCGTCGAGGTGCCCGGCCTGACCGTCCGGCTGCTCGACGCCGACCCCGCCGCCACCGGCGTGGACGCCCTGGTCGCCGAGCTGCGCCGCCCGGTCGACGCGGAGCACGCCGAGGTGGCGCTGCGCGGCAGGCGCCGCTGGGTGACCGGCTACGAGCAGGTGACCGTCGACGCCGAGGGGGAGCCCGGCGCGCTGCGCGAGGGCGGCCGGTACGTCATCACCGGCGGCCTCGGCGGCATCGGCATCACCCTCGCCGAGGACTTCGCCCGGCGGGCCCGGGCGAAGCTGGTGCTGCTGGCCCGCTCGCCCCTGCCACCGCGCGAGCAGTGGGACGACCACCTCGCCGTGCACGGCGCGGACCCGGCCGACCGGGTGGGCCGGGCGATCGCCGCGATCCGCCGGATGGAGGCCGCCGGCGCGTCCGTGCTGGTGCTCTCCGCCGACGTCACCGACCCGGCCGACCTGCGCCGGGTGCGGGAGGCGACCGAGGCCGAGTTTGGCGGGATCGACGGGATCGTGCACGCCGCCGGCCTCCCGGGCGGCGGCATGGCCGAGGTCAAGGACCGCGCCGAGGCGGAGAAGGTGCTCGGCCCGAAGCTCGCCGGCCCCCTTGCCCTGGCCCAGGTGTTCGGCGAGCTGCCGCTGGACTTCGTGGTCCTGTGCTCCTCGATCACGGCGGTCATCGGTGGCTTCGGCCAGGTCGACTACTGCGCGGCGAACAACTTCCTCGACGCGTACGCCCGCGCCGGGGCCGGCTGGAACGCGCCGGTGGTGTCGCAGAACTGGGGCGGCTGGGCCGAGGTCGGCATGGCGGCGGAGAGCAACGCCCCGGCCGGCTTCCGGGCGCTGACCCGCGACACGGTCACCACCACGGTCGACCACCCGGTGCTCACCACGAAGGTGGTCGGCCCGGAGGGCACGGTGCTGCACGGCCTGGTCTCCGCGACCACCCACTGGCTGCTCGACGAGCACCGCATCGGCGGGGTGCCGGTGGTGCCGGGCACCGCCCACCTGGAGTCGGTGCGGGCCGCCGTGGCCGCCGCGGTCCCCGCGCCCGGCCCGGACGCCGCGGTGGAGCTGCGCGACGTGGCGTTCCTGGAGCCGTTCGCGGTCCCGGACGGCTCGGTCGCCCAGTACCGGGTCACGCTGACCGCGGCCGAGGACGGCACCCACGACTTCGTGGTGCAGAGCCTCGCCGCCGGGCAGCTGCGCACCCACGTACGCGGCACGGCCGGCTGGACCGACGAGCCGGCGCCGGCGGCCCGGGACCTCGCCGACGTGGTGGCCCGGTCCCGCCGGGTCGACGACGACTCGTCCTTCGGCCGGGGCCGCACCAGCATGCTGACCTTCGGCCCGCGCTGGAACTCGCTGCGGGAGCACCACCTCGCCGAGGGCGAGGAGCTGGCCCGCGTCGAGGCGCCCGCCGAGGCCGCCACGGACCTGGGCGCGTGGGGGCTGCACCCGGCGCTGCTGGACGTGGCGACCGCGTTCGGCCGCGGCCAGGGCTCCGGCACCTACCTGCCGCTGTCGTACGGGCGGATCGTGGTGCGCCGGGCGCTGCCGGCGGTGTTCCTCAGCCACCTGCGCCACCGCGACGGCGGCACCGACGAGGTCGTCTCCGCCGACCTGTCCCTGCTGGACACCGAGGGCCGGGAGCTGGTCGCGATCAGCGACTTCGTGCTGCGCCGGGTGGACTCCTCGGCGGTGACCGGCGGGCTCGCCGCCGACGCCGCCCCGGCCGAGGAGGCCCCCGCGGCCGCCGAGGGCCCCAGCGAGGACATCCGGCCGGTGGACGGCGCGGAGGCGTTCCGCCGCAGCCTCACCGCCGGGCTCGGCGCCCAGGTGGTGATCACCACCCGGTCGGTGGCGGACATCCGGCGGCGCGCCGCCCGGGTCACCACCGAGACCCTGGAGTCGGAGACCGACCCGGCGGTGTCGGCGCAGACCGCCGCGGCGGGCGGCTCGGCGGCCCCGCGCACCGAACTGGAGGCCGTCATCGCGCAGGTCTGGCGCGACGGGCTCGGGGTGCCGGTCGTCGGCGTGGACGACGACTTCTTCGCCCTCGGCGGCAACTCGCTGGTCGCGGTGCAGCTGATCGCGGCGATGCGCAAGGCCACCGGCGTGCGGCTGCCGATGCGCAGCCTGTTCGAGACGCCGACCGTCGCCGGGCTGGCCGCCCGGATCGAGGAACTGCGCGCCGAGGCGTCCGCCGCCGACGAGCCCCCGGCCCCGGCACCGACCACCAGCATCCCGCGGCTGCCCCGCGCGTGACCAGTACGAACAGGAGCACACAGCGATGAGCGACACGATCACCACACTGCCGGTGGTCGTCGAGAACGACGGCCGGGCGTTGACCGACCTGATCGACGCCCGGCGCGCCGAACTGCGGGCCAGCCTCGTCGAGCACGGCGGGCTGCTGTTCCGCGGCTTCGACGTCGGCGGCGTGGACGGCTTCGACGCGGTGGTGCGGGCGTTGGCCGGCGAGCCGCTGGTCTACACCGAGCGGTCCTCGCCCCGGCACTCCATCAAGGGCCGGGTCTACACCTCGACCGACTACCCGCCGGACGAGGAGATCTTCCTGCACAACGAGAACTCGTACCAGGCGCGCTGGCCGCTGACGCTGTTCTTCTGGTGCGTCAGCCCGCCGGAGACCCAGGGTGCGACGCCGCTGGCCGACGTCCGCCGGGTGTACGAGCTGATCGACCCGGCCGTGCGGGAGGAGTTCGTCCGGCGCCGGTGGATGCTGGTGCGCAACTTCCACGGCGACTTCGGCACCCGCTGGCAGGAGGTGTTCAACACCGACGACCGGACCGAGGTCGAGGCGTACGCGGCGGCGAACCGGATCGCGCTGGAGTGGGTCGGCAAGGACGGGCTGCGTACCCGCGCGGTGCGGGACGTGGTGCACCACCGGCCCGGGTCGGACACCCCGCGCTGGTTCAACCACGCCACGTTCTTCCACCTGAGCACCCTGCCGAAGGACTACCAGGACGGGCTGCTGGACATGTTCGGCCCCGAGGGGCTGCCCTCGAACACCTACTACGGCGACGGCGGGGAGATCCCGGCCGACGTGATGGAGCACCTGCGGGCCGCGTACCGGGCCGCGAGCGTCCGCTTCGACTACCAGTGCGACGACGTGCTGGTCGTCGACAACATGACCGCTGCGCACGGTCGGGAGCCGTTCACCGGGCCCCGCAAGATCGCCGTCGCGATGGCCGAGCCGCACACCCCCGAGAGCACTGGAGACAACTGATGGCCGAATCCCGTTTCCTGGTCGTGCGCAACGACGAGGAGCAGTACTCGATCTGGTCGGCCGACCGGGAGCTCCCCGCGGGCTGGCACGACACCGGCTTCGCCGGCACCCGCGAGGAGTGCCTGGCCCACATCGACACCGTCTGGACCGACATGCGCCCACGCTCGGTACGGGAGGCCGCGTCATGACCCGGGAGTGGACCTTCCCGGCCTCCTACGCCCAGGAACGGGTGTGGATCGCCAACCAGCTCGACACCGACTCGCCCGTCTACAACATCACCTACCTGTCGGCGTTCCCCGCCGAGCTGGACGCCGACGCCGCCACCGGGGTGGTCGACCAGGTCCTCGCCCGGCACGAGGCGCTGCGCACCCACCTGCGGATGGACGACGGCGCCCTGGTGCAGGTCGTCCGGGAGCACGAGCCGGTCCGGCTGCCCGCCGACGACCTGTCCGGGCTGCCCGAGGGCGAGCGGCGCGCCCGGTTCGACGCCCTGGCGGCCGAGCTGGCCCGCACGCCCATCCCGCTGGACGCCCCGCCGCTGTGGCGGGCCCGCCTGGTCCGGCTGACCGAGGCGTGGGTGCTGGTGTTCGTGGTGCACCACGCCGTCTTCGACAGCCACTCGGCGGTGCTGTTCGGCAGGGAACTGGACGCGTTCGCCCGGGCCGCGCTGACCGGCGCGCCCGCCGACGTGCCCGAGCTGCCCATCCAGTACGCCGACTTCGCCGCCTGGCAGCGCGACCAGCTCGCCGGCGCGGAGCTGGACCGGCAGCTCGCCTTCTGGAAGGCGAACCTGGCCGGTGCCCCGGCCGTCACGGGCCTGCCCCTGGACCGGCCCCGCCCGGCGCGGCTCGGCTTCGCCGGCGACGAGGTGCGCTTCGACCTGCCCGAGGGGCTGCTCGACCGGGTCGGCCAGCTCGCCGTGGCCTCGGCCGCCACCCCGTACATGGTGCTGCTGACCGCGTTCGCCGCCCTGCTGTCGCGGATCTCCGGCGACGAGACCGTGGTGGTCGGGGTGTCCACCGCCGGCCGGGACACCCCCGAGGTGACCCCGCTGATCGGCATGTTCGTCAACCCGGTGGCGCTGCGCTGCGACCTGTCCGGCGACCCGACCGTCGCCGAGCTGCTCGGCCGGGTGCGCGGGGGGCTGGTCGACGCGATGGAGCACGGGCAGACGCCATTCCAGAAGATCGTCGAGGCGGTCGCGCCGCAGCGCGACCCGTCCGTGCAGCCGATCTTCCAGACCGCGCTGAACTTCATCCCCGACTCCGGCCTGGACGCGGTTGCCCTGGGCACCACCAAGGACGACCTGGCCTTCGACGTCACCGCCGGGCAGAGCCGGCTGGTCTACCGCACCGACCTGTTCGACCGGGCCACCGCCGAGGCGGTGGTCACCCGGTACGTGCGGCTGCTCGCCGCCGCGGTCGCCGACCCGGGCGCCCGGGTCTCCGAGCTGCCGCTGCTCGACGACGCCGAGCGGCAGCTCGTCCTCGCCACCTGGAACGACACCGCCCACGACCGGCCGGCCACCACGATCGTCGCCGAGGTGCAGCGGCAGGCCGCCGCCACGCCGCAGGCCACCGCGCTGGTCTGCGAGGGCGCCGAGCTGACGTACGCCGAGCTGAACGCCGCCGCGAACCGGCTGGCCCGGCTGCTGGTGGCCCGGGGGGCCGGCCCGGAGACCCGGGTCGCGCTCGCGCTGCCCCGCTCGATCGACCTGCTCGTGGCGATCCTGGCCGTGCTCAAGTCCGGCGCGGCGTACGTGCCGGTGGACACCGGCTACCCGGCCGCGCGCGTCGCGTACCTGCTGGAGGACGCCGAGCCGGCGCTGGTGCTGGCCACCGCCGACACCGCGGGCCTGGTGCCGGGCGACGCGCTGGTGCTCGACCCGCTCACCGCCGCCGACCTGGACGCGGCCGACCTGACCGACGCCGACCGGCGCGCCCCGCTGCGCCCCGAGCACCCGGCCTACGTGCTGTACACCTCCGGCTCCACCGGCCGCCCGAAGGGCGTGGTGGTGGAGCACCGGTCGGTGGCCGCCTACCTGGCCTGGGCGCGGGCCACCTACCCCGGGCTGGCCGGGACGGCGCTGCTGCACTCGCCGGTGTCGTTCGACCTCACCGTCACCGGGCTGCTCGGGCCGCTCACCGCCGGCGGCACGGTCCGCCTCGCGGCGATCGACGACCCGGCCGCCCGGGCCGGCGGCCGGCCGACCTTCCTCAAGGTCACCCCGAGCCACCTGCCGCTGCTGGAGGAGGCGCTGTCGCCGACGGTCGACCTGGTCATCGGCGGCGAGGCGCTCACCGGCGAGCAGCTCACCGACTGGCGGGCGGCGCACCCGGGCGTCGCGGTGATCAACGAGTACGGCCCGACCGAGGCCACCGTCGGCTGCGTCGCCGCCCGGATCGCGCCGGGGGAGGAGCTGGCGGCGGGGGCGGTGTCCATCGGCACTCCCACCTGGAACACCCGCGCGCTGCTGCTCGACGCCGCCCTCCAGCCGGTGCCCCCGGGCGTGGTCGGCGAGCTGTACGTCGCCGGCGACCAGCTCGCCCGCGGCTACCTGCGCCGCCCCGGGCTGACCGCCGAGCGCTTCCTGCCCTGCCCGTACGGGCCGCCCGGGCAGCGGATGTACCGCACCGGCGACCTGGCTCGCTGGCGGGCCGACGGGACGCTGGAGTATCTGGGCCGCCGCGACGACCAGGTCAAGGTGCGCGGCATGCGGATCGAGCTGGGCGAGATCGAGTCGGCGCTGCTGGTCCGGCCCGGCGTCCGCGAGGCGGCCGTCGTGGTCCGCACCGACTCGGGCGAGCCGACGCTGGTCGGCTACCTGATCGGCGACGCCGACCCCGCGACGCTCGGCGCCGACCTGGCCCGGGAGTTGCCGGCGCACCTCGTGCCGGCCGCGTTCGTCCGGCTGGACGCGCTGCCGCTGACGCCGAACGGCAAGCTGGACCGGGAGGCGCTGCCCGCCCCGGCCGGCGCGGTCGTCGAGGAGGACGCCTACGTCGCCCCGCGCACCGACGCCGAGGTCCTCGTGGCCGAGGTGTACGCCCAGATCCTGGGCGTGGAGAAGGTCGGCGCGCTGGACGACTTCTTCGCCCTCGGCGGCAACAGCCTGCGCGGCATGCGGGCGATGGCCCGCATCCGGGCCGAGGTGGACGTCGACCTGCCCATGCGGGCGCTGTTCGCCAGCCCCGTCGTGGCCGACCTGGCCGCCCAGATCGAGAGCCTGATCGCCGCGGAACTCGACGAGCTCTCCGACGACGAGGTCGCCGAGCTGCTGGCGACGGAAGAGGGAACCACCCCATGACCGACCTGAAGGATCCGGCCCGGGAGGCGGCCCGGCAGGCGCTGATCGCCAAGCGGCTGCGCAAGCGCCAGACCGCCGCCCCGGCCGCCCGGATCACCCCCCGGCCGGAGGGGGCCGAGGTGCCGCTGTCGTACGCCCAGGAGCGGGTCTGGTTCATGGACCAGATCGCGCCGGGCGAGGCGGCGTACCACATCCCGGTGCCGCTGCGGGTGCGTGGCCCGCTGGACGTCGGGGCGCTGCGCGGCGCGCTGGCCGCCCTGACCCGGCGGCACGAGTCGCTGCGCACCCGGTTCCCGGCCGACGCCGACGGCCGGCCGACGGTGGTGGTCGAGGAGACGGTCGAGGTGCCGCTGACCGTCACCGGGGCCGCCGACGAGCAGGCGGCGCAGGCGCTGGTCGAGGCCGCGGCTGCCGAGCCGTTCGACCTGGCCACCGGGCCGCTGCTGCGCGCCCTGCTGATCCGGCTGGCCGACGACGACCACGTGCTGTTCCTCGGCCAGCACCACATCGTCGGCGACGGCTGGTCGGTGGACGTGCTGCTGCGCGACCTGATCACCTACTACCACGGCGGCGAGCCGCCCGCCCTGCCCGTGCAGTACGGCGACTTCGCCGTCTGGGAGGCGCGGGAGCTGGACGGCCCGGCGGCGCGGGGGCACCTGGACTGGTGGAAGCAGCGGCTGGCGGGGATCACCCCGCTGGAGCTGCCGCTCGACGCGCCCCGCCCGGCCACCCAGACCTACCGGGGCGACTTCGTCGAGTTCACCCTGGACCCGGCGGACACCGAGCGGCTCAACGCGCTGACCCGCGACAGCGGGGCCACGCTGTTCATGACGCTGCTCGCCGCGTACCAGGTGCTGCTGGCCCGGCACTCCGGCCAGGACGACTTCGCCGTCGGCGCGTCCGTGGCCGGCCGGTCCGCCCCCGAGCTGGAGAACCTGGTCGGCATGTTCATCAACATGCTGCCGCTGCGCGCCGAGCTGGCCGGGGACCCGACGTTCACCGAGCTGCTGGAGCGCACCCGGCGCAGCGTGCTGGACGGCTTCGAGCACGCCGAGGTGCCGTTCGCGAAGGTCGTCCACGAGCTGGGCCTGCCCCGCGACGTCAGCCGGTCCCCGGTGTTCCAGGCCATGTTCGTGCTGCAGAACTACGAGATGGGCCGGTTCACCGGGGTCTCCGACTCGGCCGAGGTCCGCTTCCAGTGGAACCCGATGGAGCTGCGGGCCACCCGGTTCGACTTCGAGCTGCACGCCGTCGAGACCGCCCGCGGGCTGTGGGGGAAGCTGGTCTTCAACACCGACCTGTTCACCCGGGCCACCGTCGAGCGGATCGCCGAGCGCTGGACGGTCCTGCTGCGGGCGGTCGTCGCGGCGCCGGACACCCCGGTCTCGGCGCTGCCGCTGCTGGCCCCGGGCGAGCGGGAGCTGCTGGCCGGCTGGAACGACACCACGGCCGACTTCCCGACCGGGCAGACCCTGCACGGCCCGTTCGAGCAGCGGGCCGCCGCCACCCCGGACGCGGTGGCGGTCACCTTCGACGGTCGCTCGGTGACGTACGCCGAGCTGAACGCCGCCGCGAACCGGATCGCGCACCGGCTGCGCGCCGCCGGGGTCGGGCCGGAGACCCTCGTCGGGGTCTGCGCGGAGCGCTCGGTGGAGCTGGTCGCCGGCCTGCTCGGCGTGCTCAAGGCCGGCGGCGCGTACCTGCCGCTGGACCCGGAGTACCCGGCCGACCGGCTGGCGTTCATGGTCACCGACGCGGACGCCCCCGTCGTGCTCGTGCAGCGGCACCTGCGCGACGTGCTGCCGGACACCGGCGCGACCGTGCTCGCCCTCGACGACGAGGCCGTCTGGGCCGACCAGCCCACCGACGACCCCGCGCCGACGGCCGGCCCGGGCAACCTCGCGTACGTCATCTACACCTCCGGGTCCACCGGCCGGCCCAAGGGCGTGCCGAACACCCACCGGGGCATCGTCAACCGGCTGGACTGGAAGCAGAAGACGTACCGGCTGGCCGCCGACGACGCCGTGCTGCAGAAGACCCCGGCCAGCTTCGACGTGTCGGTGTGGGAGTTCTTCTGGCCGCTGCGCGAGGGCGCCCGGCTGGTCCTGGCGAAGCCCGGTGGCCACAAGGACGCCGGGTACCTGCGGGACCTGCTGGTCGCCGAGCGGATCACCACCGCCCACTTCGTCCCGTCGATGCTGACGGTGTTCCTCGGCGAGGACGGCATCGAGGCGGCCACGGCGCTGCGCCGGGTGATCTGCTCCGGCGAGGAGCTGCCGCTGGCCTCGGCGACCGAGTTCACCGCCCGGCTGCCCTGGTGCGGGCTGCACAACCTGTACGGCCCCACCGAGGCGGCCATCGACGTCAGCGCCTGGCACTGCGACCCGGCCCGGCTGGCCGGGCTGACCAGCGTGCCGATCGGCGCTCCGATCGCCAACCTGCGGCTGCACGTGCTCGACCCGGCCGGCAACGAGTGCCCGGTCGGCGTCGCGGGCGAGCTGCACATCGGCGGCGTCGGGCTGGCCCGCGGCTACCACCGCCGGCCGGCGCTGACCGCCGAGCGGTTCGTGCCCGACCCGAACTCCTTCGAGCCCGGCGCCCGGCTGTACCGCACCGGCGACCTGGCCCGCTGGCGGGCCGAGCCGTCCGGCGACGATGGCGCGGCGGGCGACGGGCGACCCGCCGGGGTCATCGAGTTCCTCGGCCGCATCGACCACCAGGTGAAGCTGCGCGGCCTGCGCATCGAGCTGGGTGAGATCGAGAGCGCCCTGCGCGAGCAGTCGGGGGTGACCGAGGCGGCGGTGATCGTCCGCGAGGACACCCCGGGGGACAAGCGGCTCACCGCGTACGTCGTCGGCGAGGCGGAGCACGCCGCGCTGAAGGCGGCGCTGAAGGAGAGCCTGCCCGAGTACATGGTGCCGACCGCGTTCGTCACCCTGGACGCGCTGCCGCTGAGCCCGAACGGCAAGCTCGACCGCAGGGCGCTGCCCGCCCCGGTGGTGACCCGGGAGGCGTCGGTGGCGCTGGTCGAGCCGCGCGACGACACCGAGCGGCTGCTGGCGGGGATCTGGTCGGAGGTGCTGGGCGTCGACACGCTCGGCATCGACGACGACTTCTTCGACCTGGGCGGGCACTCGATGCTCGCCACCCAGGTCGTGGCGAAGATCCGCAAGGCGGATCACGGCGGCCGGCCCGTCGGCGTGATGGACCTGTTCCAGCAGCGGACCATCCGCGAGCTGGCCGCGTTCATGTCCGGCGACGCCGCCGACGACGGCCCGCGCCGGCTGCTGTACGAGCTGACCAAGCCGATCCCGGCCGGCCAGCGCGTCCGCACGTACGTCTGCGTCCCGTACGGCGGCGGCAGCGCCATCGTCTACCAGCCGCTCGCGGACGCGCTGCCCGCCGGCAACGCCCTGTACTCGCTGGCCATCCCCGGCCACGACGTGGGGCTCAGCGAGGAGGGGCTGCCGTTCGACGAGCTGACCGGCCGGGTCGCCGCCGAGATCGTCGAGCGGATCGAGGGCCCGATCGTGCTGTACGGCCACTGCGGCGTCGGCAGCGCGATCGTCGCCGAGGTGGCCCGCAAGGTCGAGGCGGCCGGCCGGGAGCTGGAGGCGGTGTACATCGGTGCGATGTTCCCGTTCGCCCGGCCGAAGGGCCTGTACGCCGCCGCCCGCAACCGCCTCGAGCAGCTGCGCAGCAACAAGCACTACGCGAGCTGGCTCAAGTCGATGGGCGTCGACACCGACGAGCTGGACCCGGAGCAGGCGGACCGCATCATCAGCAACATGCGGACCGACTCCCGCAACTCGGAGGAGTACTTCACCGGTCTGCTGGACACCGGGGCGACCAAGCTGAGCGCCCCGATCGTCTCCGTGGTCGGCTCCGAGGACCCGGTGACGGACTACTACACCGAGCGGTACGTCGAGTGGCAGTTCCTCAGCGACAACCTCGGGCTGGTCGTCCTCGACCAGGCCGGGCACTTCTTCCTCAAGTACCGGGCCAACGAGCTGGCCGAGATCGTCACGGGGACGCACCCGGCGGTGCGGGCCGGTGACGTCTCGGCGCTCACCCCGCAGGCGCGCGGCGAGGACGCCGGCTGGGTCGTCGCCGACCACCAGCGTGTCGGCGAGGCCGGAACGGCGGAGAAGACCGTGGTGAAGCCGAGCATGGGCCGGTTCGTCGCGGTGACGCTGGGCCAGCTCGTCTCCACGACCGGCTCGGCGCTGACCGCGTTCGCCCTGCCGATCTGGCTGTTCACGCAGACCGGCTCGGTGGCGGACCTGGGCCTGCTCTGGGGCCTGGCCCTGATCTGCGGCGTGCTGATGCTGCCGGTGGCGGGCGCGATCACCGACCGGGTCAGCCGCCGGAAGATCATGATGATCGCCAGCTCCAGCGCCGGCGCGATCCAGCTCCTGCTGGCCGGGCTGCTCTGGACGGACAACCTGCGGCTGTGGATGATCTACGCCCTGGTGGCGCTGAGCCAGGTCGCCGGGTCGTTCCAGCGCATCGCGTTCCAGTCGGCCGTGCCGCAGCTGGTGCCCAAGCGCTACCTGGGTCACGCGATGGGCGTCACCCAGCTCACCAACGGCTTCGCCATGCTGCTGATGCCCGTGTTCGCCGCCGGCCTGCTGGCCGCGATCGAGCTCAAGGGCATTCTGCTGCTCGACGTGGCCAGCTACGCGGTGGCGATCCTGACCCTGGCCGTGGTCCGCTTCCCCGACCTGCTCGGCTGGCGGCCGAGGGAGCGGCTGCTGGTGGCCATCGCCAACGGCCTGCGCTACTCCTGGCAGCACCGCGGCTTCCGGCTGATGCTCGGCTACTTCGCCATCGGCAACATCTTCCTGGCGCCGGCGCTGGTGCTGACCACGCCGCTGGTGCTGTCGTTCGCCACCGCCACCCAGGTGGCGCAGGTGGCCCTGGCCGAGGCGCTCGGCGCGGTGGCCGGCGGCGTGCTGATGTCGGTGTGGGGCGGCCCCCGCAACCGGCGGATGATCGGCGTGCTGCTCGGCAACCTGGGCACGGCGGTCGGCTGCGTGCTCGTCGGCCTGGACGCCTCGGTGGCGATGATCTGCGTCGGGGTGTTCTGGCTGGCCATGTCGATGACCACGGCCCAGTCGATCTACGCCACGATCGTCCAGGTCAAGGTGCCGCAGCGGTACCACGGTCGGGTGTTCAGCCTGAACCAGACCATCTCCTGGTCGACGCTGCCGATCGGGTTCGCCGTGCTCGCCCCGGCGGCGACGGGCCTGTTCGAGCCGATGTTCGCCCCGGGCGGCGCGCTGGCCGGCTCGGTGGGCGCGGTGGTCGGCACCGGCCCGGGCCGCGGCATCGGCTTCGCGTACGTCTGCTTCGGCGCGGCGCTGGTGCTCGTCACCCTCGGCGGGTTCGCGATCCGGCTGCTGCGGCGCTTCGACATCGAGGTGCCGGACTCGCTGCCGGACGACCTGATCGGCGCCCAGGAGCGGGAGCGGCGGCTGGCCGCCCGCGCCGCCGAGCAGCGGCAGGAGCAGGAGGAGGAGAAGGTGCCCGTCGGGGTGTGACCCGCGGCGGTGGGCTGTGTGGTGGGGCTCCGGCGTCGGCCGGGGCCCCACCGGCGTCTCAGGCGGCCTCGTCTTCCGGCAGGTCGTCGGGCTCGCTGACCCAGCCGGAGAAGACCGGCACCCCGTGCCACGGGCCCGCCCCACCGGCCCGGCGGTCGGTGGCGACGGCGACCACCGCGTACGGGTGGCCGAAGCGCAGCTCCGCCGTCCGGGCCACCCCCTCCGGCGGCAGGCTGACCAACCCGAACGCCCCGGTGACCGCGGCGGCCTCGAACCCGTACCGGGTGTAGCTGGCCACCGTCGCCTGCCGCGCCTCGGCGCGCAACCCCGGCGCGAGCGCCGCGACGGCCGCCCGGAACCCGAGTTCGCTCACGTCGTGCTCGTTCCGCGCGGACCAGCGGGGCAGCACCGCCGCGTGCCGCTCCTCCCGGCCGCCGCGGGCGTGGGTGTGCACGACCTCCTCGCGCAGCGTCCACAGCGGCGTCTCGCCCAGCGGCAGGTCGAACAGCGACCGCCGCCCGGCCGGCTCGGCCGCGTCGGCGCCGGCGGCGATCCGGTACGCGGCGGCCAGCACGTCGGCGGCGGCGACGTCGGGCGCGGCGGCGACCGAGACGACCAGCAGGCCCGCCCCGTCGCCCCCGTCCGGGGCGGGCCGGGCCGCCGCCGTGTGCACCGCCACGTCGCCGGCCTCGGGCGTCGCGGCGATCCACGCCAGGTGGCCGTGCGCCGGGGTACGCAGCACCCGGGTCAGCCGCCCGGCCCAGGGGCTGGCCGGGCCGAGCGCGGACGCCGGGGCGACGTCGAACGGCTGCGCCCACGACACCCGGGTGGCCAGCGCCGAGGCCAGCGCCAGCACCACCTGGGGCGAGACGGTCAGCGGGAAGCGCTCGACCAGCCCGGCCGTGTGCTCCCGGGCCCACGCGTCGAGCCCCGCCTGGTCCGGCAGCTGTCCCGTGGTGGTGGCGCGGGGGAGGGCGGCCCGCCAGGCGGCCAGGCCGGCGGTGTCCGCGTCCGGTCGGTGCCAGACCGCCGTCGCCGACGGTACGAGGGGGTGCGGGGCGTCGAGCAGCGCGGCGGCGGCCCGCGCGGCCGCCGCCGGGTCGGTGCCCAGGAACCCGGCGAGGCCGTCCTCGCGGTGAGAACCGGCGGCGGCGTCCGGGGCCGCCGCGCAGAGCGCGAGCAGCAGCCAGGCGCCGAGCGGGGACGCGACGTGGTGCCGGTCGCCGACCGAGGCGTGCAGCCGGGCGGCGTAGCGGGCCAGCGGGGCGTGAAGGTCCGTCGTCATGGGTCTACTGTGCCCGCCCGGGGCCGTCGTCATGACCACAGCTCGAAGGGCTCGTCGATCTCGTCCCCGGCCAGGAACGCGGCGAGCAGCCCGGGCAGCCGTCCCGGGTAGAACCGCTCGCGGCTCGCCACCACGTCACCGACCGCCCACCAGCGGAAGCCGAAGTAGTCCTCCCGCTCGTAGTCGAGCCGGTCGGTCTCGTCGACGTCGGGGCCGGGGCGGTCGAGGCGTACCGGAAGGATCACCTCGTCCTGCACGTGGCGCCGCTGCCGGTGGATGAAGCTGGCCCACCGCCGCCAGTTCGGCGGCCCGACCCGCGCCGGGTCGACCAGGATGCCGGTCTCCTCGCGCAGCTCCCGCACGGCCGTGTCGAGGTACGTCTCGCCCGGGTCCATCCCGCCGCCGGGCAGCTCCCACCAGGTGCCCAGCCGGGGATGCTCCGGGTCCCGGGTGTGGAACAGCAGCAGCCGCTCGTCCGCGTCGAGCACCACCAGCCGCACCGCGCGGCGCTCGACGACCGGCAGGTCGTCAGGAAGTTCCAGCACACCTCGCCCCTCCCGCCGCGTGGCGGCACCGACACCGCCACGACCGATGATGCCCCAGCCGTGCGGGGGCCGGCGCCCGGTGTCCCGTCGGGCCCTGTGGAGCTGCCCCACCTGTGCTATCACGCGCTACCGCCGGAACAGGATGCACCGCGCGACCCCGAACTGGCTCAGAACCACCACAGCCGGAGTGAACAACGCTTCACTTGGCGTTGACCCGAAGCCCCCGAGCTGCGCTCCGTAATCCGCAAGCCACATACGACCTCCGGGTGCTGTCCTCGTGCCGCTGGGAGGCGGTTGTTGGGTCGTGGCGAGGCGGCGGGCGGTGGCGACGGCGATCAGGACGGCGAAGTTGCCTCGCCTGCGCTGGCGGTGGCTCGCGCGTTCGGCGCAGCTCGCGCGAGTTGTGCCGCTCCCATGGTCGCCGCCCCGTTCGTGCGGGCAGCTCCACAGGCTGCCAGCCCATGTCCGCCCGCCGCGGTCAACTTAGAGCCCGCGCAAATAGGTCAGACGCGCTGCCCCGGATACGAGGCGGGCACGGACCTGCCGCCGTGGTCGAGCTCACCTCGGTGATCGCATTCGCGAACATGAGTACGCGTGGCAACGTGGCGCTCGGCATCGAGTCCGACGGCTTCGCCGCCGCGTGCGGCTTGAGGCCGCTGGCCGAGCGACCGGGAGTAGCGTCCGCGTCATGAGCGAGGACCCCTTCGTCGCCCACCGCAGCCTGCTGTTCACCGTCGCCTACGAGATGCTCGGCTCGGTCGCTGACGCCGAGGACGTGGTGCAGGAGACCTGGCTGCGGTGGGCAGCCTTGGTCGACGCCGAGCGCTGCGAGGTCCGGGACCCTCGGGCGTACCTCGTGCGGATCGTGACCCGGCTCTGCCTCAACCGGCTGCGCACGCTCGCGCGGCAGCGCGAGGAGTACGTGGGCGAGTGGCTGCCCGAGCCCCTGCTGACCAGCCCGGACGTCGCCGAGGACGTCGAGCTGGCAGAGAGCGTGTCGATCGCCATGCTGGCGATACTCGAGACGCTGCTACCGACGGAGCGCGCGGTCTTCGTGCTCCGCGAGGTCTTCGACGTGCCGTACGACGAGATCGCCGAGGTGCTGGACAAGTCGCCGGCGGCGGTGCGCCAGATTGCGACGCGGGCCCGCAAGCACGTGGCGGCGCGCCGGCCGCGGATGTCGGTAAGCCGCACCGAGCAGGAGCAGGTGGTCGAGCGGTTCCTCGACGCGCTGACCACCGGCGACGTGCCCGGACTGCTCAAGGTGCTGGCTCCCGACGTGCTCGTCGTGGGCGACGGCGGCGGCCTGGCCCCGACAATCCCGAAGCCGGTCCGCGGGGCCGCGAAGCTTGCCCCGGTGATGGCCCGCTTCGCCGAGGTCGCGCCCGGCGCCAAGGCTTTCATCGTCGACCTCAACGGCGGCATCGCGGCGCGCATCGACCCCAGTGGCGAGAACGACACGGCCGTGTCGTTCGTCATCGAGGACGGCAGGATCACCCAAATCTACGCGATCCGCAACCCGCACAAGCTCGAGCGGCTGGGCGAGGTGGCCGAGCTTCGACGGTGAGTCCCGGCTTACGCATGCTCGCATCTGCCGCCGAGCGGGCGTCAGGGGCCGCACCTGCGACCGACCAGTCAGCCGACCGCTCGTGGTCGATGTCAGTGCGCCAACTGCGGCGTACAGAGTGATCCCGGTTTCGTGACCTTCGCCGGTGCGTCCTGATTGTTGGGCATTGGCTTGGTTCCGAGGCGGTCGGACGGCGGAGGGATCATTGCCGACTCAGCTACCACAGTCGCCTGGCCAGGTCGAGCACCTCGGACAGTTGCTCTTCGGTCAATCGCCGGGCGTCCCAGGCCAACCGGGCAAGTTCAACGTGGTTGCGGTGTAGACGTGGGTCGGTGGCCGCAGCAACCCCGGCAACGGCTGCCACGTCGTCGTCGGGAATACCCAGGACGGTGGCGAACGCGGTCACGTACTGCGGCGTCAGCCGCGTACGGCCAGGTCCCAGCATCGCGATTGTGGAGGGCGACACCATCGGCCCGTCGCCGATGAACCACAACACCTTCGGACTGTACGACCCGATGTTGCGGTTCCGCAGTAGCCGCAACATCATCTCGCCAGGCCCCAGCGGGTAGCTGTAGCGCGACCGCACAGGCGGCCACGCCGGCGGATGCTCGGGTAATGACCGGACGAACTCGTGCAACCGGCGCAGCGACTGCGGCGCCAACTTGGCCGCCCTCTCCAGTACCGTCCCGACATGCCAAGACCCGGTACCGCTGGCAGGCACCAAATCAGGCGGCAGATCGAGCCCGGCGACCACGAACAGATCCGCCGTGTGTAACCCGAGCGTCGGCGCCAGCCGCCGCACCAACGAAGGACTGGCCGCGCCGCCGGCCAGCACAGCGTCGAGTTCCGGCCGCAGGGCACCCGCTGTCGCGGCAACCTCCCGCCACCGATGCGCCAACAACCGCCCCAACGCGGTTCCGCTCACAGCCCCCACCATCGCGGTCAGCCGCGGGTGTCGTGTGTCCTGACCACGCGACTCCAACAGGCGCGACAGGCGGGCATTCTCCGCCCGTAGCTGCTTCAGCTCGCGCCCGAGCCGATCGACCTCGCTCGCCTCGATCGCATCGACCGGACCCGCCGGCGCATCGTCCCATGGCCCTGCCGCGGCGGGGGCATGGCTCACGTTGTGTCTGCTGCCTCGCGCGACCGGTTGGCGGTGACGAGCCTGCGGTAGTCCGGGTGCGGCCGGGTCATCTCCTCGACCAGCCCGTAGCGCTGGCACAGCGCGAGGCTTCGATGGTTGTCCTGGTGGATGACCGCGAAGACGCGGGCGTCGCGTGGTGGGACCCGGGCGGAGACGTCGGTCATCACGGCGGACATAAGCACGTCGCTGGCGCGTTCGCCGGTGCTGAACCGTCGGCCCTGCCAGGCCCTGGCGATGGCGATGACCTCCAACTTGGTGGCGTCGAACTGCGCGGTGGGGCTTTCGATGACCACCCGCTCGTGGGCGGCCACGCCGAACAACTCCTCGGTGGCGGTGGCGAACGCCACCAGGAGGCGTGGGTCGCCGCTGGTGGCGTGCGGGTCGAAGGTCCAGTCGGTGAGCTGGGTTCGGATGAACTGCTCGACCTCGACCTGCCAGTCCACCTGTGGGTCTGCGCACGCGAATGTGCTGAGCAGGCTTCGGTCGGCTGGTTGACCTGACCGGATGTGCCATTCCGGCTCGGTCATGCGTCGATCCGCACCGGCACGAGAACGCGCAGGGGCTCGGGCTGGCCGCGCAGCAGGCGCTCGTCGGCGGCGGTGATGCGTTGGACGCGAGGATCGCGGCGACCGAAAGGACTGAAGGTGTCGTGTGCCTGAAGGTTGTTGATGTCGATGGCGGGCAGCGCCTCGACGACGGCGCTGGCGGCGTCGAGCTTGTCCATCACCAAGGCGAGCAGTTGGCCGACCTTGTCCCGCCCGGCCGCGACGGCCATCCACCGCGGCACGATCGCGGTGGGCCCGCTGACCAGCACAAGGAGCACATATCCCTCGTGTACCTCGGCGATTCGCCCGGCGATCGTCTCGACGAGCGTCGCGAGTGCCGATTCGCGAGCACGTAGCTCCTCAGTGCGGCGAGCAAGTTCCTTGACCACATCTGCCAGAGCCGTGGGTGCGTTGTCGGGCAGGGTGCCCGCCACGACGCTCTCCGCATCATGTGCGGGCATGTCCGCCAACATTGTCTGCAGCCGCATGAACTCCGGTCCGGACTCGAGCTCTTCGGCTGCCCGGGCCACCCTGCCGGCGACGTCGCGGATCCCTCGCCGTGCAAGGCGGGCGGCCTCGACGTTGAGCGAGCTGAAGATGGTCATCTGGCCGCCGAGGCGCTTGCCGCTACGGCGGGTGACGCGGACTCCCGCTGTCGCCCACTCGTGCAGCCGCAGCGTGCGGAACGGTCCCTCGACGGCGGCCGGCTCGCCAGGCTTGAAGGCATGCACGACCCGGGTCCTGTCCACCACCGGCCAGAGTGTGATCGTCATTCACCCAGTATACCGCCGAGACGTCGAAACGACGCCTCGAAATAAGTGTGAGCTCTCGATGCGGCAACCTGGGGAGCGGGCTGGGAGCATGACGGTGTTCCGCAGCGTCGGGTATGCCTGTACGGACTTAGATTTCGTCCCATTTCATCACGTTTCGGGCGTATTCCCGCACGCGAGCGGGAACATGCCCCTGGTTGATGGCAGCCCTCAAGGCAGCGAAGTCGATTCCGACCCAGTGCGGGTCTTGCCACGTGGAAAGGTACTTCCTTGAGAGGGGCCCGTCATTGGGCTGAGAGGTGCTGCGCGGAGCGGTAAGCGTCGTCGGCCACCCGCGGCTCTCGGCCATCGGGAGCGACGCGGCCGATGGCATCGTCTCCGGTTTTCACCGGCATGACACGACTTTCCCGATCGAGCGGCGAACAGCTTGTCCGTCCGCTTGTTCCTGCTGCCCTGCCCGCCCGTCCACGTCCCCGCCCGGTACCGATGCCGGCACTACCCGCCCGAGTTCAGCTACCGGCGGTCGTCAATGCCTCTGAGCTTCTGCTGGGATGGCTGTCCCATCCCGCTGCGGCCCGAGTGACCGCGCAGCACATCCTGCGCGCGCTGGGTTGGCAGCCGGGCCAGCGCCTCGACATTCAGCCACACCGAGGGGTGCTCGTCATCGCGCCGTGCGCAGCGTCCAGGCCGTGCCGTTGCGGTGCGGGTTGCGGGCCCGGTCGTAGCCGGATGGGCAGGGCACCCCCTGCTCGTTGAGCTCGCGAGGGATTCCCGCGACGCTCTGCCGGCTAGCCGTTGGGCGGAGATCCATTTCACCCAGGGTGCGGTAGCCGGGTCAGGCTCCAGACACTGCTTCCTGCGACCCCAGCGGGCGTGCGTCCTGTTCGGATGCGGGCCCGCGTCGACCAGGCGGTAACCGTACGGCGGTCGGCCGCCCAGGTGGCGACCCTGCTCGATGACCTGGGCACGCATAGCCGCGATCGCCCGGAACCGCGAGCGCTGGATCTCACGCTTCGAATGCACGCCGAGCACCGCCAGCAGCGACAGGTGGAACTCGTTCGTGGCGTCGACTGGACCGTTGAGCTCGGGCAGCCACACCTCGACACTGTAGATCTTGAACAGCGGGGCGAGTTGACGGACCTGGTCGCCGTAGAAGGCACGCTCGAACTCGCCGACCGCGATCGCGTCGAATCCACGATCCGGATCGGCCAGGGCGGCGAGCAGCCGCGCGGCCTGTGGGCGTCGCGGCCACGGCAGCCGGCGGGAGCAGTCGGCGTCGAAGAACTCAGCCACGATCACGCCCCGGCCCTCGACCAGGCCCTCGGCGAAGTCGCGCTGCCACCGCGTCGACGACAACCGATCCTGGAACTCCTTGGTCGACATCCGGCCGTAGAACGCAAACCGGAGGCCCGGTGGATGTGGTGTTGTCGGGCGCCGTGTCCGCAGACGGCCTCGTCGGCTCGGCTGCCGTATCCACCAGCCGAGCAGGTCAGGGCCGTCGAGCTCCGCCGCAAACTGCACTGGGACCTCCTCGCAGTCAGCAGGGGCGGCTCGACTCCCGCGTCCGTGGCCTCAAGCTCACCGTCGGCATGGAGCCCTTCGCCGGCGTCCTGCGTGACAAGCAGATCAATACCACCGTCCGAATCACGCCCAATAGCCAGGAGGAGCGGGGCCAGGTGCAACTGGACGGTGAGGCCTTCCCGTACGAGGTCGGCAGGGCCGAGGCATCCATGAAGATCACTGCGGTCGGGCGCGCGAACCAGTACCTGCGGAAGATCCACGTGCCCTTCGCGGGCAAGGACGACCCGTCCACCGGCTTCGTCGTCAACATGGCTGCCCAGCCCGCCGATGGGGTCGGCGACCTGGCGACCCGTTATCTGGACGACGCGTGGTCCGATCCGCAGACCAAGGATCTGGCGGCGAGCCGGACCGCGGTCGTCGCGGGCATTAACGTGTTCGAACGGCTGAACCCCGAGGCGAACAAGGACGCCCGCGATCAGGTGACCGGCGCGGTCGGCAACGTCGCGAAGCGTGACAAGTTGCTGATGGCGATCTTCGGTTTTCTCTGGCGGCCCACGTGGGTCCGCAAGTCCGGCGGCGGAGCGGTGTCCTGGGAGGAACTGCGCCGCGCGTACCGCGCGTTGCCCAGTGACACCGACCGGGCCAAGGCGGTGGAGAGCGAGTCGAACTGGCGCGAAGGCGGGAAGCTGCCCTACGGCATCTTTCGTGAGACGGTGCTCGGTTCGAGCTATACCCGACGCGCGGTCGACATCCTGTCCGCAGTCAACCGCGATGTGCATATCCTGAGCCAGGACGCGGACGGCGGGCTGGTCACGGCCGGGTCGAACGTCCGAGGTGTGCTCACGGCGTACACGGAGATCCTCACCGCGATGGGTCAGCACCCCCTACTAACCATCGGCGGATACACGTTCGAGGGTTTCAACTGGACGGAGGGTGGGGGCTCCCGCAGGGCGCAGCTGACCGTGCTGGCCAACCAGCTCGACCGGGCCGTCCGGGCCGTCGTCGCCAAGACCCGGCCGCGGATGCTTGTCGCGCACTGACGATCCGCGAACGCCTGCGGCGGTCACCATGACGGCCGCCCGGCAACCGTCCCGCCGACGCCCCGACGAGCAGCTCATCGGCGCGGTCATCCCACCCCGCTTCCTCGCCCGGCACCGCCACCAGCTCTGATGCCGGCGCTTCCCGCACCGCTCCCAGCTGCGCGGGACGACGTTGTCGTCGATGTGGCCCGCCCGGACGCCGACGGCCGTGTGGCGGCCCGAGCGTTGCTGCGGGCGTTGTGCTGGCCTGCCGGCCACCACCTTCGTGTCGACGTCACCGACGGCCTTCTCCTGGTCACCGCCGCAGCTGACGGAACGCACGTCGTCGGAGCCCGCGGCGCGCTACCCCTGCCCGCCGCGGCCCGACAACTCTGCGGCATCACCTCGCACCAGGCGGTGCCCGGCGGGAGTCCAGCACGTGAGCGAACCAACCGGTGTTCCGTCGGTACCAGGTTCGCACATACACCTGTCACTGACGCACACGACCCAGATCGGCAACCAGCGCCACAGGGTCCCGTCGATACGTTTGGTGGTGACCTACAGTTCGTCGGTAGAACCGATTCGCCGTATGTCGTCCGGAGTCCAGATAGCAGCCATGATGCGGAGTTCCCCCTCATTCGTCCGCGTCCGTTGCGCAACACCCCAGACGAGGGTTTTGACAGGCTGGAGATCTCGTAGGGCGTCTCAACGGTGGGTGAGCAAGGAGGGGCTCGTCACCAGGGCACATTCCCGGCGTCATCGAACAGCCCTCCGGTCGGGCCGTCGTCGGGCAGCGTGGCGAGCCGAATGGCGATCTTGGCGCCTTCTGCGGGCGTGCTGGTTCCGTGGAAGCCGTTGAGATCGGTGGCGACGTAGCCTGGGCAGGCGTTGTTGATTTTGATATTGGTGTCACTCAGTTCCTTGGCGTACTGGATGGTGACCGCGTTGAGGAACGTCTTCGACGGTGAGTACGCCCCGCTGATCCCGCCGAGGTCGACACCCGGCGTGGTCTGCAAGGTCAGAGAAGCGACGTGGCTGGACTGGTTGACGATTCGCGGGCGCTCGGAGCGGCGCAGCAGCGGCAGCATCGCGTTGATGACCCGGACGACGCCGATCACGTTGGTCTCCACCACCGCCCGCATACTCTCCGGCGTAACGGTCGAGGGCTCCTCCGGCCATACCCCGGCGACGCCGGCATTGTTGACCAGCACGTCAAGCCGCCCGGCGCGCTCCTCGATCAGTGCAGCGGCGGCCACAACGCTCGCGTCGTCGGTCACATCGAGGAGCACACCGAACGCATCGACGCCGGCCGCACGCAGCTTCGCCACGGCGTCCTCCCGGCGCTGCTCGTCCCGGGCCCCGATTCCGACGCTCCAGCCCAGCGCGCCGAGCCCGGCCGCGATCTCGTATCCGATTCCCTTGTTCGCGCCGGTGATCAGCGCAATCGTCTGTTCGCTCATGCCGTTGATCGTGACCGGACACCGGCGGGGCACCAACACCGTCTGAGTCACGCAACGATACCCAGCTGATATTGATCCGACGGTAGTCTGAGCGGGTGGAGACGCGGGAGTTGCGGTACTTCGTTGCGGTCGCCGAGGAGTTGCACTTCGGCCGGGCCGCCCGGCGCCTGGGTATCGCCCAGCCGCCGCTGTCGCGGACGATCACTCAGCTCGAGCAACGACTCGGAGTCGCGTTGCTGGAACGCACCAGCCGCAAAGTCACCCTCACCGCAGCCGGATCAGTGCTGCTGGCCGAAGGCCGGGCGATCCTCGGCGCGCTGGCCGCAGCCGAGCGGCGCACCCAACGTGCCGCGACGAGTCAGCCCTCGCTCGTCCTGGCCACCAAGGCCGGCGCCTCCGGCGAACTGCTGGCAAAGTTGCTCGACGCGTACGCCGCCGAGCCGGGTGCCGTCGCCGTCGACCTGCTGCTCTGCGAATCCCAGCCCCAGCAAATGCTGCATGATGGCCAGGCCGACGTGGCGCTGCTGCATCAACCCTTCGACTCGACGGCCGAACTCGACACCGAAATTCTGCACACCGAGGGACAGGTCGCCATCCTTCCTGCCTCGCATCCGCTCGCCGGCAGATCCTACGTTCGGACGGCGGATGTCAGTTCACTGCCGGACCTCCCGCTTGCCCGCTGGCCCGGCCCCGGCGGCGCCTATCCCGAAGGCCCCGGAGCGGAAGTACGCAACCAGACACAGCTCTTCCAACTGATCGCGCTTGGCCGCACCACCGTGGTCCTGCCCGAATCCTGCCGCGCCAACCTGCTCGAAGGCCTGGCCGCCGTGCCGGTTCTCGACGCGCCGACCGTGACGACCGTCATCGCCTGGCCGCCACACAGCCGCTCCCGAGCACTCGCCGACCTCGTCCGCGTAGCCACACGCCTCTGAGCCTCTTCAGGAGGCACGACATGGGGGGCAAGACCGGTGGCCCGGAAAGCAACGCGAGGGACTGTAAAACGAAACGAACGGTGTAACTCCTGATCAAGGAGCAGCACCTGAGTGATCACCGAGGCCGATACTGGCCAGGTGGCGAAGCGTGGACCGGCACGGCCGGCAGGGGACGGGGTCGACGATCAGCTGGTGGCCCAGGTGGTGGAACGGGCCCGCGCGGCGGGTCTGCAACTGACCGGCGAGGATATGGAAGCGGCCTTCCCGCAGTTGCGTGCGTTTGCGCGGAGCAGCACCCGGCTGCATCCACGGTAGGGTTCGCCGTCGGTCGAGCAGAGCTCCGTGGGCGGGCCGCTGCTGTGGCCAGCGAATGAGCCCTGGCCGACCTGTGTCGGTGCAGGTCTGGACGATCATCCAGCATCAAAGCGGGGGAAACTCAACCTGACACGTCAAGCGTGCATATTTCTCAACGCTCACCGCGACGGTCTTCAGCCAACGTAGCTTGAGCCGGTTTGACATCTCCCCCCACAGGGCGATGCCGAAGGGCCACAAAACCTTCATCTCCTGCACGGCACCGCGTCAAATGAGACCCCCTGCATCGACCTCACTGTCCGCGCTCGTGCCGCACGTGAAGAACAAGCCGGACCTAATGCCGGTGGGCACGGGTACGGCCTCGACGGATCGTTGACTTTGCCTCGCCACCTCTCCACACTCCTTGTAATCAACACATCGGGAGATGCCATGGCGAGCGAGACCACTGTGGACCGCGGAACGAGAGGGGCGGAGTCGATCTTCGCGGACCTGTTCGGAGGTGTGGTCCAGGACCCGTTCCCGCTGTACGACGAACTACGCGAGGCTGGCGACGGCGTGCACTACTCGCCGCTGCTGCGGAGCTTCTTCGTGACCCGCTACACGGACGTGCGACGGATCGCCACCGACCACACCACGTTTTCAAACGAGCTGTTCGATATTACGCCAGCCGGGATGCACGACCCGGCAGACACCGAACATCAGCGGTTCGTCGAGATCGCGTCGCGGGTGTTGATGTGCGCGGATCCACCGGTGCACACCCGGATCCGCTCGACCTTCCGCACAGCGTTCACGCCCGATGCCGTCGAACGCTGGCGCGGCGCCGTGCTCGACGCGACCACCGCCCTGCTCGGCGAGTTCGAGCCCGGTCGCGAAATCGACATCATGCCGCGGCTCGCGGCCGATGTACCGGCGGCGGTGATCGCCTCGATCCTCGGCGTCCCCCGGGACGTCTGGGGCAACTTCCGCACCTGGTCGTTCGCCTACGCCTCCACATTCGACCCGATGGTCCAAGGTGAGCGGCGCGACGAGGCGATCCGCAGCAGCCTGGTGCTCTTCGACTTCCTCGCCGACCTCGCCGAGCAGCGCCGTGCCCACCCCGCCGACGACCTGATCTCCACCATCGTGCAGACCAGGACCGACGACGGCGACCTGCTGGGCGAGGCCGAACTCATCGCACAGATCGCGCTGCTCTTGGTCGCCGGCAACGACACGACCACCAACCTCATCGGCAACGGCATCACCCTGCTGCTCGACAACCCCGAGGTACGTGCCGAGATCACCGCCGATCCTGCGCTGCTGCCGAAAACCATCGAAGAGATGCTGCGGATCGATCCGCCGCTGCACCTCACCTTCAGGCTGCTGAAGAAGGACGCCATCGTCGGCGAGCAGCACCTAACGGCCGGGACACTCGTAGCGCCGTGCATCGCCACGGCTAACCGCGACCCGCGGGCCTTTCCCGACCCCGGTCGCTTCGACATCCACCGGGCCGAGAACAACAGGCATCTCGCGTTCCTGCACGGCATCCACTTCTGCGTCGGCGCTGCGCTGGCCCGCCTCGAGGGACAGGTCGTGTTCGAGGAACTGCTACGGCACTACCCCAATTTCAGCGCAGGTTCCGAACCTGCCGTGCGTCGCACGAGCAACGCGGTCGCCCGGGGCTGGGAGAAGCGGCCGGTCCGGTTGTGAGCGGCACCGGCATTGAGGTCACCGTCCATCCCGAGCGGTGCATGGCGATGGGCCACTGCCGGGCTGCGGCGCCCGACGTCTTCGGCGCCGATGACAGCGGCTGGGTACGGCTGCTGGAGCCACGCCCCGCGGCAGACCGTCTCGACGACGTCCTGGACGCCGCTGAGTCCTGCCCGGTCGCGGCGATCGACGTTGACGAGGCCCCTGCAGCAACGGCAGCGCGGGCGCGCCCGGGTGGGCCCACGTGCAGCGAGGGAGGTAACGATGCCCTGGGCAACAGTGCAACACGAGAGACGGGCAAGACTCGGTTCCTCTGAGACCGAAGCGCTCCACAACGCCGCGTTGGAGATTGGTTGGCGTTCTGCGTCTCCACAGGAGCGGACCCAGATGGCAGCTCGATTGTATGAGGCGCAGGAGATGACTGCGGAGCATTCCGCTACATCAAAGATCTATCGGAATCTGCAGCCGCCCAGTTGCTTCCAGTAATGCCGGAATTCATCCGAGCTGAGTCTTCCCATGCTTGATAACTGAGAAGAGTCTTCCGGTTAAGGTGCCGCAGCCTGTGTGGGCTGCGGCACCATGATCCGATGGCTCGCGCGATCGAGTCCGCTCGTACGCCTGGAGCACCTGCCACAGGTAAGTGCTCACCGTGGCGACGTCCCGGCCGCCTTGCCGAAGGGACCCGGGCGATTTCTCGGTGCGCCCTGTCCCGCTTCGGGATCCCACATCCCGTTCTTGCGGTGCGTGAACTCCGTGACGTGCATGGTCCGGGCCTGGCGGATGGTGCCGGCGACCCACTTCCGCGTTGCGAGAATCCCTTCCGTCATCGCCGCCCGCGCAGCCTCCGCCCGGCTTGCGGCCGGTCCCGTAGGTGTAGCTTCCCCGCGGGAACACCTTCTCGAGGACGACGGGTGAGGATGACCGGTTTGGGCGCCGCGGCCAGATCGTTGCCGGCCGGGCTGCTCACGTTGCGTTCGCACCGCCCCCGTCACACACCGTAGCTTGCCGACGGTGCACGTTGGAATCCTGCGAGGTGGCGAAAACGGCAGATCCTGGACGGTGGGCCGGCAAAGTAGCAGCGTGGTTTGCGTAGCGCCACACCCCGTTGACCTTCACGTAGGTTCCGTCCACGAACCACCGATCACCAGGCGAGTGGCGGGCGAACCGGGCGGCATCGGTCAGCAGCGGAGTGAGCCGCTGTACCCACCCACCGGAGCACGGTGACGTCGTCGACCTCGACACCACGTTCGATCAGGCGTTTCTCAATGTCCCGGTACGAGAGGTTGTACCGCACGAACCGCGACGACGATCACCTTGCCGGAAACCGGAAGTCGGTGAACGCAGACTTTGGCGGTGCCCACAGGCGACCAGGGCTTGACAACTTCGCCGGTCAAGGCTGCCTCGACCGCCGGACGAAGACGATGCAACAGCCCGGCCAACGTCCGCCACACCGGGCCAGGGGGCCGTGGCCGACGCTGGTCGTCGACGTGATCGAGCCCCGGGGCCGCGGACGCTGACGCGAGGCGTGCACGTGATCGAGTCAGCGGGTCTGCAAGTCGGGAGACCGTTGGAGCGGAATCTGCAACGGTGAGCGGTTGATCGCCTCTGGTGTTGCGTACCGATGATAGATGGCAGTTATCCCCTGATAGCCAGGAGTGCTTTGACCTGCCCAATCGGCTCCCTGGACCATGGCCCGATGACACACGGCGTCGTGGTGAGCGGGTCTGGGTACGAGGAACGGGTGCGGTCGGTCGTGGCCGCGCACTGCGGGGACCCTGCAGCCCTGCTACCGATCCTGCACACACTGATGGCCGAGTTCGGTCACGTGGACCCTGCCGCGATCGGCGTCATGGCCGAGGGGCTCAACCTCTCCCGGGCCGAGATCCACGGTGTGATCAGCTTTTACCGAGATTTCCGGACCACCCCGGCCGGCGACACCACAGTGCGGATCTGCCGGGGGGAAGCCTGCCAGTCGGTCGGTGCCGACCAGCTCGTCGAGCACGCTCGCACCAGCATCGGCGTTGACGTCGGCCAGACCACGGCGGACGGCTCGGTCACCCTCGACCAGGTGTTCTGCCTCGGCAACTGCGCGCTCGGCCCCTCGGCCCAGGTCGGGAGCACCGTATATGGGAGGGTCGACGGCGCCCGACTGGACGACCTCGTCATCAGTGCACGGCAGCGGCCCGGCGAGCCGTCGGCCGCCCCGGTCGACGGCGCGGGCACCGCCCCGGCAGCGGGTGCGCCCGCGGCTGCCCGGTCCGACCGCGACGGCGAGGAAGCACGATGAACGAGCCGGTCACGATCTACCTCCCGCGGGACACCGCGGCCCGCTCAGTGGGCGCCGACGCGGTGGCCCAGCAGTTGGCGGGCGCGCCGGGACAGTGGCGGGTCGTGCGGACCGGATCGCGTGGGCTGCTGTGGCTGGAACCGTTGCTGGAGGTGGCGACTCCCGCCGGGCGGATCGGCTACGGGCCGGTGGAGCCGGGCGATGTCGACGGCCTGCTGGCTACGACCGGACTCACCGACGGGCCGACCGACCACCCGCTGTGCCTCGGTCCGGTTGAGCAACTGCCGTGGCTGCGCGACCAGCGGCGGGTCACCTTCGCCAGGGTCGGCGTGGTCGACCCGCTGTCGGTGGGGGACTTTCAGGCCCACGGCGGGCTGGCCGGGCTGCGCAGGGCGCTGGAGCTCGCCCCGGCCGACGTCGTCGCCGAGGTCATCGACTCCGGCCTGCGTGGCCGCGGCGGGGCGGGATTCCCGACAGGCATCAAGTGGCGGACCGTGCTCGATGCGCAGGACCCTGTGAAGTACATCTGCTGCAACGCCGACGAGGGCGACAGCGGGACCTTCGCCGACCGGATGCTGCTGGAGGGCGACCCGTTCAGCCTGATCGAGGGTATGACGATCGGCGCGCACGCGACCGGCGCGACCGAGGGGTACGTCTACATCCGTTCGGAGTACCCGGACGCGGTCGCCACCGTGACCTCCGCGATCGAGATCGCCTACGCCCACGGCTGGCTGGGTGAGCGGGTGCTCGGCTCGTCGCTGCGGTTCGACCTGCATGTGCGGGTCGGTGCCGGTGCCTACATCTGCGGTGAGGAAACCTCCATGCTGGAGAGCCTGGAGGGCAAGCGCGGCATGGTCCGGAGCAAACCACCGATCCCGGCCATGGAAGGGCTCTTCGGCCGTCCGACCGTGGTCAACAACGTGCTCTCGTTGGCCACCGTACCGGCGATCCTGGCCGGCGGCGCGGCGGCCTACGCCGCGCGCGGCACCGGGCGCTCGCGCGGCACCAGCGTGTTCCAGCTCGGCGGCAACATCGCCCGTGGCGGGATCGTCGAGACCGACTTCGGCGTCACCCTGCGGGAGCTGGTCGAGGACTACGGCGCAGGCACCCGCAGCGGCCGGCCGGTACGCGCGGTCCAGGTCGGCGGCCCGCTGGGCGCCTACCTCCCGGTCGAGCAGTTCGACCTGCCGATGGACTACGAGGCGTTCGCCGCGGCGGGGGCCATGCTCGGCCATGGCGGGATCGTCGTGTTCGACGACACCGTCGACATGGCCAGGATGGCCCGCTTCGCCTTCGAGTTCTGCGCCGAGGAGTCCTGCGGCAAGTGCACGCCCTGCCGGATCGGTGCCGTGCGTGGGGTTGAGGTGATCGACCGGATTCGGGCCGGCGAGCAGCGGAAGCGCAACCTGGCGCTGCTCGAGGACCTGTGCGAGCTGATGACTGACGGGTCGCTGTGCGCGATGGGCGGCCTGACGCCGATGCCG
Organism: Micromonospora sp. B11E3; assembly: GCF_039871625.1. Lineage (NCBI taxonomy): Bacteria > Bacillati > Actinomycetota > Actinomycetes > Micromonosporales > Micromonosporaceae > Micromonospora > Micromonospora sp. B11E3. The sequence continues at coordinate 83,770 of NZ_JBDPMC010000027.1, forward strand.
GTCCGCAGCGCGGTCCGGCACTTCGGCGCCGACTTCGACGTCCGATCCGCCGACAACGAGGGGGAGGGCACCCGATGAGCCTGCTCAAGGAACCCGACCTCGGCACCCCTGCTGTTCCGGGTGAGGCCACCGTGGAACTCACCGTCGACGGTGTCGTGGTCGCCGTCGCACCGGGCACCTCGGTGCTGCGCGCCGCTGCGGAGGCCGGGATCGACATCCCCAAGCTGTGCGCCACCGACAGCCTGAAAGCCTTCGGTTCGTGCCGGCTGTGCGTGGTCGAGATCGACGGTGCACGCGGCACGCCTGCCTCGTGCACCACCCCGGTCAGGCCGGGCATGGTCGTACACACCCAGACCTCGAAGCTGGAGCGCCTGCGCCGCGGCGTCATGGAGCTCTACATTTCCGACCACCCGCTGGACTGCCTGACCTGCTCGGCCAACGGCGACTGCGAGCTGCAGGACATGTCCGGCGTGGTCGGGCTGCGCGAGGTCCGCTACGGGTTCGACGGCGAGAACCACCTCGACGCGTCGACCGACCGCTCCAACCCCTACTTCGACTTCGACTCGTCCAAGTGCATCGTCTGCTCGCGCTGTGTGCGGGCCTGTGACGAGATCCAGGGCACCTTTGCGCTGACCATCGAGGGTCGCGGCTTCGGCTCGAGAGTTTCCGCGGGCACCGCGGCCGACAACTTCCTCAGCTCCGAGTGCGTCTCCTGCGGCGCCTGCGTGCAAGCCTGCCCGACGGCGACGCTGCAGGAGCGCTCGGTCGTCGAACTCGGCATGCCCACCCGTACCGTGATCACCACGTGCGCCTACTGCGGCGTTGGCTGCTCGTTCAAGGCGGAGCTGCGCGGCGACGAGCTGGTCCGCATGGTGCCCTACAAGGACGGCGGCGCCAACGAGGGCCACTCCTGCGTCAAGGGCCGTTTCGCCTTCGGCTACGCCTCCCACCCCGACCGGGTGCTCACCCCGCGGCTGCGCGAATCGATCACCGACGAGTGGCGGGAGGTCAGCTGGGAGGAGGCGATCTCGTTCACCGCTCGGCGGCTGCGCGAGATCCAGGCCGAGCACGGCCAGGGCGCGATCGGTGCGATCACCTCGTCGCGGTGCACCAACGAGGAGGTCTACGTCGTCCAGAAGATGGTGCGGGCGGCGTTCGGCAACAACAACGTCGACACCTGCGCGCGGGTGTGCCACTCGCCCACCGGCTACGGCCTGAGCCAGGCATTCGGCACCTCGGCAGGCACGCAGGACTTCGCCTCGGTCGCCGAGGCCGACGTCGTGCTGCTGATCGGGGCGAACCCCACCGACGCGCACCCGGTTTTCGCCTCCCGGCTCAAGCAGCAGCTACGCCGGGGAGCCCAGCTGATCGTGGTGGACCCACGGCGTATCGAACTCGTCCGCTCTCCGCACGTTGAGGCCCGCCACCACCTGCAGCTGGCCCCCGGCACCAACGTCGCGGTTGTCAACGCGATGGCACATGTGGTGGTCACCGAGGGCCTGGTGAACGACGAGTTCGTCGCGCAGCGCTGCGAGGGCTTTGACGAGTGGGCAACGTTCATCGCCCGCCCGGAGAACAGCCCTGAGGCTGTGCAGGAGATCACCGGGGTGCCAGCCGCCGAGCTGCGCGAGGCGGCCCGGCTGTATGCGACCGCGGGCAACGCCGCGATCTACTACGGCCTTGGCGTCACCGAGCACAGCCAGGGTTCCACGATGGTCATGGGTATGGCCAACCTCGCGATGGCGACCGGCAACATCGGCCGCCCCGGGGTGGGGGTCAACCCGTTGCGCGGGCAGAACAACGTGCAGGGATCGTGCGACATGGGATCCTTCCCGCACGAGCTGCCCGGCTATCGCCACGTCGCCGACGACGATGTGCGGTCGGTCTATGAGCACCTGTGGGGAGTACCGCTGCTCGACGAGCCGGGCCTGCGCATCCCGAACATGTTCGACTCGGCGCTGGACGGGTCGTTCCGGGCCCTGTTCGTACAAGGCGAGGACATCGCCCAGTCCGACCCGAATACCACGCACGTGCACGCCGCCCTGAAGGCGCTCGACCTGCTGGTCGTGCAGGACCTGTTCGTCAACGAGACGGCCAAGTTCGCCCACGTCCTGCTGCCCGGCACGTCCTTCCTCGAAAAGGACGGCACGTTCACCAACGCCGAGCGGCGGATCAACCGGGTCCGCCCGGTGCAGCCGGCCCGCACCGGGAAGCAGGAATGGCAGATTGTCTGTGAGATCGCACAGGCGATGGGCTACCCCATGCACTACGAGTCGGCGGCCCAGGTCATGGATGAGATCGCATTGACCACCCCGACCTTCGCCGGGGTCTCGTTCGAGATGCTGGACCGGGTCGGCAGCGTGCAGTGGCCCTGCAACGCTGCGGCTCCGAACGGAACGCCGATCATGCACGTCGACAGCTTCGTGCGCGGCAGGGGACGCTTCAACAGAACCGACTACGTGCCCACCCAGGAGCGCAGCACGCGGCGTTTCCCGCTGATCCTGACCACAGGCCGAATCCTGAGCCAGTACAACGTGGGCGCCCAGACCCGGCGCACCGGCAACGTCGCCTGGCATCCGGAGGACGTGCTGGAAATCCACCCCCACGACGCGGAGGTGCGTGGCATCCACGACGGGGACACGGTCACCCTCGCCAGCCGGGTCGGGCAGACCACGATGCGTGCCCAACTGTCGGACCGGATGCCGGTCGGGGTCTGCTACACGACCTTCCACCATCCGGAGTCCGGGGCGAACGTGGTCACCACCGAGCATTCCGACTGGGCGACCAACTGCCCGGAGTACAAGGTGACCGCGGTGCAGGTGACACCAGCGAGCGCGACGGCGACGGCCGCCGCGGAGGCCGAGCGCCCCGCGCTCCCGGTCGCGATCGTAAAGGACTGAGCGATGAGCGCCCTCACGACACCACCGCATGTGCGGATGGCCAACGACATCTCCAGGCAGTTTCAACACCGCCCGCAAGAGGAGGCGGTGGCGGCGGTGGCCGACCACATCCGGAGGTTCTGGGCACCGAGGCTGCGCGCAGCCCTGCTCGTGCACATCGATCAGGGCGGAGACGGGCTCGACCCGCTCGCTGTGGCGGCCGCCGCCCGGCTGCCCGAGGCGGCGTGACCTTCTTGCGGGCGGACGTCCGTCGGCGAGAGGCCGCGCCGCCGAGCCGGTCACTGCCGCCGCACCGGTCAAGCCACAACGGATACGAGTTATGGCTGGAAACGGGTGGAGGGGGGTGACAACTGTTGCCGCGTCGGTGGTCTTTAGCAGTAGATAGCGTTGTATGGTTTCGTCGTGAACGTGAAGGAATGGGCGGCGGCGACCGGCGTCTCATACGTGACCGCGCGGCGGCGGTACGCGGCGGGCACGCTGCCCGTTCCCACGTGCCGGCTCGGCCGTCTCATCATGGTCGGTGAACCGTTGACCGGCGCGGCGCCCGACGCCGGGAAGACCGTGGTGTATGCCCGCGTCTCGTCAGCCGGCCAGAAGTCGGACCTGGACCGGCAGGTCGCCCGGGTTGCGGTCTGGGCCACTGGCCGGCGCCTGGCCGTGGATCAGGTCGT